>JAYSYB010000535.1:0-9941 GCA_043716775.1 Rubrivivax sp. | reverse complement strand
GCAGGTCGCGCAGGCCGTCGCCCATCAGGTTGAGCCCCAACACGCTGAGCACGATCGCCACGCCCGGGTACAGCGCCAGCAGCGGCGCCTGGAACATCTGCGACTGCGCTTCATTCAGCATGCGTCCCCAACTGGGCTGCGGCGGCTGCGTGCCCAGGCCCAGATAACTGAGCGCGGCTTCGGCGAGGATCGCGGTCGCAAAGCTGATGCTGGCCTGCACGATCAGCACACTGGCGATGTTGGGCAGCACGTGGTCCAGCGTGATCGCCAGCGGGCCCTTGCCGGCCGCGCGCGCGGCGGTGATGTAGTCGCGCGTCCAGACTGCGTTGGCCGCCCCGCGGGTAATGCGGGCAAAGACGGGAATGTTGAAGATGCCGATGGCAACGATGCTCATCACCAACCCCGGGCCGTAGATGGCCGTCAACATGATCGCACTCAACAGCGCCGGGAAGGCGAAGGTGAAGTCACTGGCGCGCATGATCAGCTCTTCCACCCAGCCCCGGCCGTTGGCGCGCGCCGCCGACGCCAGGCAGCCCAGCGCCACGCCAAGCCCCATGCCGATGCCGACTGCAATCACGCCGACGACGATGCTGTTCTGCGCCCCCACCAGCAACTGGCTCGTGATGTCGCGGCCCAGGCTGTCGGTGCCCAGCCAGTGCGCGGTGCTGGGACCTTGCAGCTTGGCGGGGATGTCGATGTCGGCGGGGGGGTAGGGGGTCCACAGCAAGGACAGCAGCGCTGCGCCGGCCAGCAGCAGCGTCAGCACGGCGCCAGCGACAAAGCTCTTGTGGTGCAGCGCGCGCGAAGCCAGCAAGGGCAACGAGTTCATGCCGTGCGCAAGCGCGGGTCGATCACGGCATACAGCACATCGACGATGAAATTGATGAACACCACCACCGCAGCCAGCAGCATCACCACGTCGCGCACGACGATGAGGTCGCGGTTGCTGATGGCCTGGAACACCAGGCGCCCGATGCCCGGCAGCACGAACACGTTCTCCACCACGATGGTGCCGGTAATGAGGTTGGCGAATTGCAGGCCGGCTACGGTGAGCACCGGAATCATCGCGTTGCGCAGCACGTGGCGCCACAGCGCCTGGCGCCTGGACAGCCCTTTGGCGCGCGCCGTGCGCACGAAGTCTTCGCGCATCACGTCGATGACGGCCGACCGCGTCACGCGCGCCAGAATTGCGGCCTGCACCAGGGCCAGCGCAACGGCGGGCAGAATGAGCGCTTGCAGCCCATCCCACAAGCCGCCGCCTTCATCTTCTGTCCAGCCTGGAAAGCCGCCCGCGCTGACCCACTGCAGCTTCACCGCAAAGAGCAGGATCAGCAGGATCGCGAACCAGAAATTGGGAATGGCAATGCCGATCTGGCTGGCCGCCATCACGCCCACATCAGCCAGCCGGTTGTGGCGCGACGCGGCGTACACACCCAGGCTCAGCGCCAGCAGCACGGCGAGCGTCATCGCCATCAAGGCCAGTGGCAACGTGACGTGCAGGCGCTGGATGATGAGCTCTGCGGTCGGGGTGTCGTAACTGATGCTGCGCGCGGTGTCGCCGCGCAGCAGACCGCTGACCCAGTTTGCGTAGCGGGTGTGGGCAGGCTGGTCCAGGCCCAGCTTGGCATTCAGCGCAGCCAGCGATTCCGGCGTGGCGGTGTCGCCCAGGATGATTTCGGCGGCGTTGCCCGGAAGCACTTCCAGCACCGCAAACACCACCAACGAAGCGACGACCAGCGTCGCTGCGAAGGTGGCCAGGCGTTTGAAGAGGAAGGGGCCAAAGGAAGTCATCAGAGAAATATGATGCCCTAAGCCCAGTCAAGGCTTTGAAGGACTGCCATGCGCAGCACTATTGACTTCGACTTCGACACCACCCCCCGACCACCGAGGCCCTTGCCGGCATCCCGGCACTGATGCGCAAGTACGCTGCGCTGCCGATGGATCTGGTCGACGCCAGTCTGGTGCTGTTGGCCGAACACCTGAACCACGGCCGTATCTTCAGCAGCGACGACTTCGGCACCTACCGCTGGAAAACCCGCAAATCCTTCAAGAACCTGCAGGCGGATACAACATGAGCAACCCCATTCGTGCGGGCCGGCTGGACGGCAAGGTGGCCATCGTCACTGGCGGCGGTTCGGGTTTCGGCGCTGGCATCTGCGCAAAGTTTGTCGCCGAAGGCGCGCAGGTGGTGGTGGCTGACATTCAGCTTGAAGCGGCGATGGACGTGGCCGCTGCGCTGGGCCCGTCGGCCCGTGCTCTGCGTGTGGACGTGGCCCACGCAACCGACGTGCGGCTGATGATGGAAGCCGCTGAATTGCATTTCGGGCGCATCGACATCCTCGTCAACAACGCCGGGGTCACGCACCTGCCGCAGGCGCTGGAAGAGGTGAGTGAGGCCGACTTTGACCGCATCGTCGCCGTCAACATGAAGGCCATCTTCCTGGCCATGCGCGAAGTGGTGCCACGCATGAAGGGCAATGTGCCAGGTCGCCAGGGCATCCGCGGCGTGGTGCTGAACATGGCCAGCACGGCCGGCGTCAGCCCGCGCCCGCGCCTGGGCTGGTACAACGCCAGCAAGGGCTGGGTCATCACCGCCACGCGTGCCAATGCGGTGGAGCTGGCGCCGGCCGGCATTCGCGTCGTTGCGCTCAACCCGGTGGCCGGTGAAACGCCATTGCTCAAGTCCTTCATGGGGCAGGACACGCCAGAGATCCGCGCCAAGTTCCTGTCCACCATTCCGCTCGGCCGCTTCTCGACGCCCGAAGATTTGGGTAACGCGGCGTGTTTTTTGTGCAGCGATGAAGCGTCGATGATCACCGGCGTCTGCATGGAGGTAGACGGTGGGCGCTGCATCTGAAATTCGAAACAGGCCCTCGCTGCGGGGGCTTGCAGTTGGCGCCGCTGCGGTGGCCGCAGCTTGCGGGTGGGCCTGCGCGCCAGCCGTGAACGCAGCCAGCCATGCAGTCGCCGGAACCGTAACCGTCGGACCGCAATGCGGCGGTCCTCAGCGCGAGGATCAGACTTGCGATATCGCCTATGAAGCCGTGGAGGTCCGGCTGGTCAATGCGCAGGGCGCCACGGTGACCAGTGGGCGCACCGATGCGAAGGGCCGCTTCACCCTGGCCGCGCCCGCCGGGCCGTACACCCTGCGTGTCATGTCGCCCAAGATCGTGCGCTGTCCAGAGCATCCGGTTGTGCTTCCGCTGGGCCGCAGCGTGCCGCTGGTCGTTGCCTGCGACAGTGGTCGGCGTTGATCTGCAATCAAGTCCCATTAGGGAGTGCGGGGCTGGGCTGGAACGTGGTCGTGCTGCCCTAGGAGGGATCGACTTCCGCGGGCGATAGTTTCAAATTCGGGTTCTCAGCACCCTCCAGTCTCGGGGTGCAGGCGTCAATTCCGGTCAAGGGGCCGCCAGTGGCCGCCTAATCTGTGGAACGTATTCTTTTTCTGGCGAGTTTTGCCTGGTTTTCATAAAAGCTCTGGGAGCTGTGTCGATGATGAAGTTGAATGGTTTCGCCATCGGGCGCTCTGCCCTCATCGCGGTGTCCGCGCTGACGGCAGTGGCAGCAGCATCGGCACAGGCGGTTTTCGTCCGCGGTTTCGAGGGCACCTCGCAACTGGACAACTGCGCGCTGAACCAGTGCTTCCGCCCACCAGACACCATGGGCGCGATCGGCACAACGCAGTTCCTGGAAACCAACAACGGCAGCATCGCTGTTTTCGACAAGGGCACCGGTGCACTCACCAGCCGCGTCAGCATGCCCGCCTTCTGGGCGAACGCGGGCCTTCCGGGTGGTGCCAGCGGCGACCAACGCGTGCTGTTCGACCATTACACCAACCGCTGGATCATGAATGGCTTCGGCGCTGGCGGAAACGTCATCAACGTCGGCATTTCTGATACGGCGGATGCACTCGGCACCTGGAAGGCCGTGGCCATCACCGTGCTGCCCAGTGGCACAGCGGACTATCCCACCCTGGCGCTGGACGACAAGGGCGTGTACATCGGCACCAACAACTTCACGCCCAGCTTCACGGGCACGTCGCTGCTGGTGATTCCGAAGACAAGCCTGTTTGGGGGTGCCGCGCCCACAACCGCAGGCATGACCACCCTCACCACGCCGTTGGCGGGTGCAGACAACGGCTTCGCCATCCAGGCTGCCGTCAACTGGCAGGGCAACCCCAGCAACACGGTGTCGGTGATTGCCGACAGCCGCGA
Organism: Rubrivivax sp.; assembly: GCA_043716775.1. Classification (GTDB taxonomy): domain Bacteria; phylum Pseudomonadota; class Gammaproteobacteria; order Burkholderiales; family Burkholderiaceae_C; genus Rubrivivax. The sequence goes on along the minus strand of JAYSYB010000535.1, from coordinate 5,727 downwards.
CTTTGACGCGCAGGTTTTCTACAAGGTTACTGGCGTCAACGCGGCCGGTGCCGTGCAAACCGCATCAACGCAGATTGTGGGTTCGGGCTACACCGCTGCCGGTGCCGGCCGCCAGCCCGACGGGTCCCGCCTGGTGGACACCCTGAGCCCGCGCATCACCGCCAACGCGGTGCAGTACAACGGAAAGCTCTATTCCACAGCCACCGTGAAGGCGGACGCAGCCGTCGGCGACTTCGCCGCCGTGCGTTGGACCGTGGTGGACGCCAACACCGGGTCTTTGCTGTCCAGCGGCAAGATTCAGCAGGTTGGCTTCGATTACTACGAGGGCTCCATTGCGATCAACGAGTTCGGAGAAGCCGTCATTGGCTACAACCGGTCGGGCACGGCCACCGCGGACGGCAACGGTGACGGTCTGGCTGACGGCAACATCAGCTTCATGGCTCGCGCGTACGACGCCAGCGCCGGCTTGCTGGTGCAGGACGGTGGTGAGATGCTTTTGCGTGTCAGCGGCATCAGCGACTACCGCTGCGGCGCTCGAACGCCAGTCGACACGGCATGCCGTCAGCGCTGGGGTGATTACGCGGCGGTCAGCATTGACCCGAGCAACCACCACAAGTTCTACGCCATCGGTGAATACGCGTCGCAATGGGCCATCATCCCTGGCGTCACCACCACCGAGCGCGCAATCTGGAATACCTACATCGCTGAAATTGCAATGGTGCCGGAACCCAGCCAGTACGCGTTGATGGCGCTGGGCCTGGGCGTGATCGGCTTTGCGGCACGCCGCCGCCGCCAGCAGGCCTGAACGCGCCGCATCGTTTGTGGTCGCTTCAAACCCCGCTGCGGCGGGGTTTTGTCGTTGTGTGCGGCTCAAGAGATCTTGTAGGTCTGCAGATGAATGCTGGTCTCGGTAGCGCCGATGCCCTTGATCAGCCGCACCCTCTCCAGCACCTCGGCCAGTTCACCCAGGTTGCCGGCGCGCAATTCGGCCAGCAGGTCCCAGCGGCCGTTGGTGTCGTGCAGCGCCGCCACGCCGGGTTCGCCCAGCAGCGTGCCGATGACCGCGCGGGTCTGGTTGCCTTCGACGGCGATGCTCATCCACGCCGTGATGCGCTGAGTCTGCGCGTCGGGCCGCAACAGCACGGTGTAGCCCACCAGCACGCCCTCATCTTCAAGCTTGCGGATGCGGTTGCTGACGGTGCCTCGCGATACGGCGAGCTTGTGCGCCAACGTGGCCACGCTGGCGCGGGCGTTCTGCCGCAACAGGCCGATCAGTTGCAGATCGGTAGAGTCCATATGGCATTTTGGCAGCGAAAGATGCCAAAACGGTAGAGGCTTGACGGATGCGAAGCAGTTCTGCCGCTTCTCACTGCCGGTGGGGGCAGAAACAATTCGGGCTCATCGAAGAGGACATGCCCATGACAACCCTGCTCAGCACACTGGACATCGCCCGCATCGTGACTGCACACGGCCTGCCGCACGTGTTGCGTCGCCTGTTGGCCGCCATTGAAGCCGACTTCCGCCGCTGGCCCGAATTCGACAAGGTGGCGCGGGTCGCCAGCCATTCAGCCACGGGCGTGATCGAGTTGATGCCTGTGGCCGATGCGGCGCAGTACAGCTTCAAATACGTCAACGGTCACCCCGGCAACGCGGTGCGGGGCCTGCCCACGGTGATGGCCTTCGGGGTGCTGGCCGACGTCGCCAGCGGCTTGCCCACGCTCGTCAGTGAACTCACCATCACCACGGCCATGCGCACTGCGGCCACGTCCGTGATGGCGGCGCGGGCGTTGGCCCGCGCGGATGCGCGCACGATGGCCCTCATCGGCAACGGCGCGCAAAGTGAATTCCAGGCGCTGGCATTCCACCACCTGCTGGGCATTGACACGCTGCGGCTCTTCGACACGGACCCTGCCGCCACCGCCAAACTGATTCGCAACTTGCGCGGCTTGCCGGGCCTGCGCTTGCAGGCCTGCGACAGCACCGAAGACGCCGTTCGCGGCGCGGACATCGTCACCACCGTCACTGCCGACAAGCGCAATGCCACCGTCCTGAGCCCGGCCATGCTGGAACCGGGGGTGCACATCAACGGCGTTGGCGGCGACTGCCCGGGGAAGACGGAATTGCACCCTGGCGTGTTGCAGGCGGCGCGCGTCTTCGTTGAATACGAACCACAAACCCGCGTCGAAGGCGATTTGCAGCAGATGCCGGCGGACTTTCCTGTCACCGAGCTCTGGCGTGTGCTGTTGGGCGAAGCGCCTGGTCGTCTCCATGCCAGCGACGTGACGGTGTTCGACTCGGTCGGTTTCGCTCTGGAGGACTTCTCAGCGTTGCGTTTGATGGCTGAACTGGCCGCAGGGCTGGGGCTGGGTCAGCCTATCGACTTGATCCCGGTGCTGGTCGATCCCAAGGACCTGTACGCGCAGGTGATTGCCGCCAGCCCGCAAGTCCGCGCAGCCTGACTGGCGGCGCCCGAGGCAAACGGGCTGCCTTGCTGGGCAGCCCATTTGGTGGTTTCGGCACGGCCGCGTTGCACCGCGCTGGCCCGGTGTCAGTTGCGCTCGTGGCGGTCTGCTGCCGCAAACAAGTCAGCCGCAAACCGGGGGTCCTGCGCCATGATCTGCTGGGCAAAGGTGCGGACACGCGCTGCTTCAGCTTGGCGTCCACCCAGTCGTTTGCTCTCTTCGCGCCTGTGGGACAGCTCTTCAAACCAGGTCAAGAGGGCCACAAACCAGGTTGCGGCAAGGATGGCGCCGCGCGGGGCTGTTGTCTTGACCGGGGCGTTAACGGTGACGGTACTCATCTCAATCCTTCCAGTGCCAAGCAGAATGCTTTGGCGATGCCTGGATATTAGGGTTAACACCAGTCTTGCACCACTGAATAGATTGCACGTAAGGTATAAAAAAATCGTATGTCAAGGCGCTACCTGCCGTGTCGCTGAACTTCCGCACGCTGGACTTGAACCTCTTGCGCGTCTTTGACGCCGCAATGGCCGAAGGCAGCCTGACTCGCGCTGCCGCCGCCTTGGCGATGACGCAGCCGGCGGTGAGCCACGCGCTGCGGCGGCTTCGTGAGTCCGTGGGCCAGGACCTGTTCGCGCGGGTGGCCCACGGCGTGCGGCCCACGCCGCATGCGGAAGCGTTGTGGCCGCAGGTTCGTGCGGCCCTCGCCGCGCTGCGGCAGGTGCTGGCACCTGGCGACTTTGACCCCCGGCACGACGCCGTGCAGATGCGCCTGGCCATGGCAGACGCCACTGCCGCGCTGCTGGCGCCCGTGCTGGTGGCAAGGATCGAAGCAGCGCAGGCGCTGATGAACCTGCGCCTGTTGCCGCTGACCACGCGCGACCCGCGGCGCCTGGTGGAAGCTGGCGACGCCGATCTGGCGGTAGGCTTTTTCCCCGGCCTCGTCACCAGCCTTGTCGCCCGGGGCCTGGACAGCCACCTGCGCCACGCGCGCCTCTTCGACACGCGCTATGTCTGTGTCATGCGCCAAGGGCATCCATTGGCTGAGCGTGCGCTCACATTGGATGACTACGCCTCGGCACATCACCTGCTGGTGAGTTTTTCAGGGCGCCCGCATGGTTACGTGGACGAAGCGCTGGCAGCGCTGGGCCGCCAGCGCCGCATCGTGCTCACGGTGAACCAGTTCTTCACCGCAAGCCGTGTGGTGGCGCAGTCCGACTTGCTGACGGTGCTGCCCGAAGGCTTTGTCGAAGCCACTGGCAATGGCGCCGATCTGGTGACGCGCGAACTGCCGCTGACGCTGGACCCGGTGCATGTGGAAATGATCTGGCACTTGCGCCAGGACACCAACCCGGCCCATCGATGGCTGCGCGACCAGATTCTGGAAACCGCCGCTGCTGCCGCTACTGCTGCCGCCACCCGCTGACTGCTGCGGGGGTCAGCGAGGCAGCTCCTTTAAATCACGCGGGCCATCGCCTCCGCGGTGCGCTCGACATTCCCGGTGTTCAGGCCCGACAGGCAAAGCCTTCCGGAGCGCACCAGGTACACGCCAAACTCTTCGCGCAACCGGTCCACCTGTGCGGCACGCAAGCCCGTGTAGCTGAACATGCCCCGCTGGCTCAGGAAATAGCCGAAATCGCGCCCCGGCCGCTTTGCGCTGAGCACGCTGTGCAGGCTCTTGCGCATCGCCAGGATGCGCTCGCGCATGCCGGCCACGTCGGCTTCCCAGGACGTGCGCAGCGCGGGTTGCGTGAGCACCCGGCTGACCACACCGGCGGCGTGGATTCCGGGGCTGGAATAGTTGCGGCGCACGGTGGCTTTCATCTGGCCCAGCACCAGATCAGCCTCGGCCGCGTCGGTGCAGACCACGCTGAGCGCGCCGGCGCGTTCGCCATACAGGCTCATGCTCTTGGAAAAAGAGTTGGCGACGAAGAAGGTCAACCCCGCTGAAGCCAGCGCGCGCACGGCAAAGGCGTCTTCTTCGATGCCGTCGCCATAGCCTTGATAGGCCAGGTCCAGGTAGGGCAGCAGATCACGCTGCTGCAGCACGGGAATCAGCTGTGCCCACTGGTCGCGCGTCAGGTCCACGCCCGTGGGGTTGTGGCAGCAGGCGTGCAGCAGCACCACGCTGCGCGGCGGCAGGGACTGCAGCGTGGCCAGCATGTCGCTGAACTTCAGACCACCCGTCTGGTCGTCAAAATAAGGGTAGGTATGGACGGTGATGCCAGCGCCTTCAAACATCGCCCGGTGGTTGTCCCAGCTGGGGTCGCTGAGCCACAGCGCGCTGCCGGGCAGCCAGCGGCTGATGAAGTCCGCGCCAACCTTCAGCCCGCCGCTGGAGCCCACCGTCTGCAGCGTGGCGGTGCGGCCGCTGGTGATGGCTTCGTGCCCGGCACCAAACAGCAGTTGCTGCACCGCGCTGCGCATCGCGCCCGAGCCTTCGATTGGCAGGTAGGGCTTGGCGCCGCCTTCGGCCAGCAACTGCGCTTCGGCCTGGTGCACGCAGTCCAGCACCGGGATGCGGCCGGCGTCGTCGAAGTAGATGCCAATCGACAGGTTGATCTTGTCTTTCCGTGGGTCTTTCTGGAAGGCGTCGTTCAGGCTCAAGATAGGGTCGCCTGCATAACGCTCAAGGTGGCTGAATAAGCTCACGATGCCAGCGCCTTTTCAATGTCCTTGCGCAGGCTATCGGGCGTGTGGGTGGGTGCGTAACGCTTGAGCACCGTGCCGTCGCGGCCGACCAAAAACTTGGTGAAGTTCCACTTCACGCCTTCGCTGCCCAACAGGCCCGGCGCCTGTGCCTTGAGCCACAGCCACAGCGGGTGAGCCTGCGCGCCGTTGACCTGCACCTTGCCCATCATCGGGAAGCTGACGCCGTAGTTGAGCTGGCAGAAGGAAGCGATCTGCTCATTGGCGCCGGGGTCCTGGCCGCCAAACTCGTTGCTGGGGAAGCCGATCACCACCAGGCCCTGCCCGCCATAGTCGGCCCACAGCTTTTCAAGCCCATCAAACTGCGGCGTGAAGCCGCAGGCGCTGGCGGTGTTGACGATCAGCAGCGGCTTGCCGCGGTACCGCGACAGCGGCACCAGGGTGCCGTCGATCTGCTGCGCTTCGAAATCGTAGAGGGTAGGCATGCAGCGATCTTGACAGCAACCGCGCTCATGCGCCCGCCTGCTTCGACGGCCACGCCGACCAGGCCGCGGCCGCCACGATCAGGCTGCCGCCCAGCAGGGTTCGCATCGAAAGCTCGGCCGCGCCGGCTGCCACC
>JAYSYB010000534.1:0-9948 GCA_043716775.1 Rubrivivax sp. | reverse complement strand
GGAAGGTCATCGACAGGGTGGTGCGCTGGCGCCGTCATCGTGCCACACCCACTGAGATGAGGAAGCCGCTGCACGCCAAGGTCTTCCAGCTGGCAGGCGTGCTCGACGGCGCCTTCATCACCGCCACCGGCATCGGGCTGTGGCCTGGCCTGAGCGGCCCGACCACGTCGTCCAGCGGGTCGCCTGCTTCCAAGGCACTGCCCAAGGCGCAGCACAAGGCCGATGAGCGCAGCCGCCTGGTCCCACTGCGCACTAGAAGATCGTGCCGTCGCTTTCGATGCGCAGCGGCGGCGCTCCGTCATCCCGCAGTTCCTGCGCGATCTCGCGCCCTGCTGCCCAGGTGCCGCCTTCAAGGATGCAGGCCAGCGGCAGCTCTTCCGCGGTCTTGTTCAGGCGTGCCCGCACCAGCACCGCCAGCTCATCCAGCAGCACAACCGTGAGCGCGCGCCATTCGATGACGAATTCGTCCTGCGGCTTCCAGGTCTTGGCCAGCAGGCGCGGGTCGCGTGGCTTGATGACGCCCCCATCGATCAGCAGGCCACCGTTGCGGTACTCGGGCAGGCCCGTGAGCGCATCCAGACCGGTGACGGTGACGCCGGCCCACTGCAGCGGTTCCAGCAGCGAATAGCTCATCCACTGACTGAGCTTGTGGAAAGGCACCCAGCCGTCGGTGGTTCGATCGGTCTTGCGCGCAGTGCTGGCAGTTCCAGCGTCCAGCCCGCCGCCTGCGTCGGCCCCCGCCCAGCGGTGCGCCCACACATCACCCGCCGGCAAGCCCTGCACGTTGCTGCCACTGGGCCAGATGGGCGACAGCGACCGCAGGATTTCGGACAGCACCTCGGCGGCACTGACGTTGCTGCGTGTGCCGTGGTCGGTGAGGCGGTCGTACATTAAGCCCGGCCGCGCCTGCAGGCCGCTACGGCCGGCTTCGCGCTGCAACGCCTGGCCCAGCCGCTGAAGCAACGCCGCGCGTCCTTCGAGGCCGACCATGGGGTTGTCGCTACCACTCTGAAACACGCTGCGCAAGGCGTCCGCGTCGATGCGCTGCAGTGCCGCAGCGTCCACGCGCAGCGGTTCGTTGGCGGTGGCTGAAAAAGTGCCCGTCATGAAGGCGCGAAAGCTCGCCACAGCCAGGCCTTCAGAGCGCTGCAGCTTCTGCCCGCTGCTTGCTTCGGTGTAAGTCCAGCGCGGCCCGGCGCCAGCGTCGAGCAGCACGCTCAGCACCGTCAGGTCAAACCGCGCGCGCGCAAAGTCTGAATCGTTGCGGCCGGCCAGCAGCGTGTCCATCTCGGCCTTGCGGGCTACGCCGCCGGCCTCGAAGTGGCGCCAGCGGCTGTGAAACGGAATCTGCAGGTCTGGGTATCGCTTGAGCGTCAGTGCGGCCACACGGTCGGCGACAGTGGGCAGCTGGCTGCGGTCGATGGCGAAGCTGGGGCTGACGCCGCTTTCCACCGATTTGAGAATTGCCGCGCAGCGTGCGCGGATGGTGGCGGGGTCGTGCAGTTGCGCCAGCGGGTGTGCGGAAATCACTGCAGTCTCACTCAAGACCACGCCCCTTGACCGCCGCCAACTCAGCGCCAGTGGGCACCGCGCCGTCGGTGAAGTAGCCGGCTGCGATCTTCGCTTCCATCTCCACCTTGGCGTCGGCCGGGATCAGCGCATCGGGGATCGGCACCCGTTCACCCACTTCGATGCCGCTGCCCGTGATCGCGTCGTACTTGTCATTGCTCATGCTTACCAGTCTGTGGATTTTCTGGATGCCCAGCCAATGCAGCACGTCGGGCATCAATTCCTGAAAGCGCATGTCCTGCACCCCGGCCACACATTCGGTGCGCAGGAAGTACTTGTCGGCGCTGTCGCCACCTTGCTGCCGCTTGCGCGCGTTATAAACCAGGAACTTCGTCACTTCACCCAGCGCCCTGCCCTCCTTGCGGCTGTAGGCGATGAGGCCCACGCCGCCGGCCTGCGCGCCACGGATGCATTCTTCGATGGCGTGCGTCAGGTACGGCCTGCAGGTGCAGATGTCGCTGCCGAACACGTCAGAGCCGTTGCATTCATCGTGCACACGCGCGGTCAGCGTCACATCAGGGTTAGCCAAGTCGCAGATGTCGCCAAAGACGTACAGCGTCTGCCCACCGATGGGCGGCAGGAAGACTTCGATGTCGCTGCGCGTCACCAGTTCGGGGTACATGCCGCCCGTCTCTTCAAAGAGGGCACGGCGCAGGTCGGCTTCGCTGACCTTGAAGCGTTTGGCAACGCCAGGCAGCCACCACACCGGTTCCACTGCCACCTTGGTCACGGTGGCTGACGCGTCGGGCAGCAGAACACGGCCGTCAACCGCCAGCCGCTGGAAGGCCAGCGCCTGCTTGATCTCTGGCAGGTGGATGTGCGCCTTGGTGACGGCGATGGTGGGGCGGATGTCGAAGCCCTGCGCCAGGTAGTCGGCGTACACACTTTGCACGCTGGCGCCCCAGGGGTCGATGGAGACCATCTTTTTCGCGCCATTTTCCAAAGTGCCCCAGGCCGGGTAGGGGCCGATGAGGTCCGTGGGCGCGGTGTTGGTCAGATCGGCTCGGTGGCCGCGCGTCAAGTTGCCGGCGGCGACGGCAAGCGCCCGATAAACGCCATAACTTCCGCTGTGGGTGCCGATGACGTTGCGCTGGCTACGGTTGGCGGTGGTGCCCACCACGGGCCCGCGAATCAGCGGATCGGAAGCACCCCACTGAATAGGCGGTGTGCCTGCAGTGCCCTGGCCGGGGTGTGAGGTGAGGCGGATATGACCTGTGGCCGGCGTGTGGACCGGGGCAGCAGGGGAGGCTCTTTCCATGGGGACGATACCGGGCGCGAAAACGCGGAAGATACGCTACTGGCGCGGGCCATCCAAATTGCGGGCGCAGCAGGCGCCCAAGGCCGAGCTGACGCCAGGGCAGCGCTGGCCACCACGTCGGTCAGCAGGCAGGCGCCGGTGCGCCCATCGGAGGCAGCGGTTTCACGCCAATCCGCGCACCGGCAAGCCCGGCCCGCGCTGCAGCCAGTTCAGCGGTGAGTACGTAGCGCTGGCGTCGGTGACATGCAACGTGTAGGCCAGCCGCGATGCCGCTGACCGGTTGGCCACGCTGCAATGCGGCAGCAGCCCATGGAAGACCACGAGCGTGCCGGCGGGCACGGGCAGCGCGAGGGCGTCCTGCATGTCGGGCCAGGGCGGAGCGGCCAGCTTGTCCATGCGAAGGCGGCCGTCTTCGCAGACGTAGCGTTCGCGGAGGGCGCCTCGTTCGCCCCGATGCCCGCCCGGCTCCACCCACAGGCAGCCGTTGTCCAGCGTGGCATCCTCCAGCGCAAACCAGAACGTCGTCACCGTCACGGGCAGGGTGACGAAGAAGCTGGCGTCTTGATGCCAGCCCACCTCACCGCCAATGCGTGGCTGTTTGAAGATGAGCTGGCTTTGCCAGACTTGCGGCCGCGACAAACCCAGGTCGGCCGCCAGTTCAGCCAGCGCGGGGCCGTGGCTGAAGGCGTCGAAGACGGGGTCGCGGTCGTGCAGCGCGTGGCCGATCTTGTTGATGGCCTGCGACTTGGGCACCACCAATTGGCCCGCGTCGTCCAGCGCCTCTTCTTCAAAGAAACAGTGCACCTGGTCGGCCGATGCGATGAGCCTCGCGTCATTCATCAGGCCGCGGTCGCGGGTGGAAAAGCGGCTGGCGCCCTGGGTCGGGTCGAAGGCTTCGACGAGGGCCTGCGCCTGGGCGGTGGCTGACGCCAGCTCGCGTGCGGACTTGAAGCCCGGCAGCACCAGGTAGCCGTCGGTCGCCCAGGCCTGCAGCTGTGCGGCGTCAAGCATGGGCAGTGTTGCGCGCGGGCATCAGGCAGCGCTTTGCGTGTGTCGGTTTCATGAAGTGCAGGTGAAGCAACGGCATGATCGATGCTACTGCCCGCATGCCCTTCCCAACACGCAAACCCGGAGTTGCCATGAAGTCGAACCGCACGGTCCCCTGCCTCCATGCCATCGCCGCCGCGGCGCTGGCTACTGTTCATTTCGGTGCCGTCGCACAGACCACGCCCGTCGGCGAATTGCAGACCATCACCGTCACCGCCGACCGCCGCCTGGAAAACATCCGCGACGTGCCCAGTTCGGTCAGCGCGCTGCAAGGCGACATCCTGGAAGTGCTGGGCACGAGCGGCCAGGACGTGCGGGCCCTGTCGGGCCGCGTGCCCAGCCTGAACATCGAATCGTCGTTCGGCCGCGCTTTTCCGCGTTTCTACATCCGCGGCTACGGCAACACCGACTTCCGCTTGAACGCGTCGCAGCCCGTCAGCCTGGTCTATGACGACGTGGTGCAGGAAAACCCCATCCTCAAGGGCTTCCCGGTCTTTGACGTCGACCGTGTCGAAGTGCTGCGCGGCCCACAGGGCACGCTCTTTGGCCGCAACACGCCGGCCGGCGTGGTGAAGTTCGATTCCGTCAAGCCGGGCAAGAAGCAGGAAGGCTACGGCAGCATTTCCTTCGGCACCTTCAGCACCGTCAATGCCGAAGGCGCGGCCAACATCCCGCTTGGGCAGAGCACATCGATGCGCATTTCGGTGCTGAACCAGACGCGCAGCGACTGGGTGGACAACACCTTTGCCGCCGGCCCCACCAAAGAACTGGAAGGCTACCGAGACAGCGCCCTGCGCGCGCAGTTTTTGCTGGACGGTGGCAAGGATTTCAGCGCACTCTTCAACCTGCACGCGCGTGACTACAAGGGCTCAGCCCGTCTGTTCCGCGCCAACATCATCACGCCCGGAACGAATGATCTGGTGAGCGGCTTCGATGAACGCAAGATCAGCATCGACGGCCAGAACGGTTCGGAGCTGCAGAACTATGGCGGCAGCCTGCGGCTGCGCGTGGGGCTTGGCAGCGTGGCGCTGCACTCCATCACCGGCGTGGAAACGGTGCGCACCTTCAGCCGCGGCGACATTGACGGTGGCTTTGGTGCCAGCTTCCTGGGTGCCACCAATTCCGGCCCGGGCAGCATTCCCTTCGCGGCGGAATCGGCCGACGGCATGCCCAAGCACACCCAGTTCACCCAAGAGCTGCGCCTGGAATCCGACACCACGGGGCCCCTCAGCTGGCAGGCCGGACTCTTCTTCTTCAACGAAGACTACAAGGTCGAAAGCTTCAGCTACGACTCTCTCGCCGGTGGCGCGCAGGACGGCTACCTGCGCGTGCGCCAGAAGAACAACGCCGTGGCCGTGTTCGGCGCCGTCAACGTCGCCATCACGCCCGACTTCAAGCTGCGCGGTGGCCTGCGCTACACCCGCGACAAGAAGGACTTTGCCGTCGAGGACTACAACAGCAGCGGCTTCGCACCCTGCATCGGGCCCACCATCGGCGCCATCCCCGTGCCGCCCAAGTGCACGCTGGCGCAGCTGGCCGCACAAGGCCCGCTGAGCGCGTCACCCAGCGACGGCAAACTGAGCTGGGACTTGAGCGGCACCTACGCGCTCAACAAGGACACCACCGTCTATGCCCGCGCCGCCACGGGCTTCCGCGCGTCCAGCGTGCAAGGCGCCAGTGCCTTCAACAACCAGTCGGTGGCCGCGCCGGAAACCAACACCTCGGTGGAAGCCGGCATCAAGGCCGACCTCTTCAACCGCAAGGCGCGGATGTCATTCTCGGTCTTCAGCTACACGGTCAAAGACCTGCAGCTGACGGCCGTTGGCGGCTCCAACAACGCCAACATCCTGGTCAGCGCCAAGAAGGCCAGCGGCCGTGGGTTTGAGCTTGACTTCCAGTCTTACCTGGGCGACCGCCTGCTGGCCACCGTGGGCATGGGCTACAACGACACCGAGATCAAGGATCCGAACCTGTCCGTGGCCGTCTGTGCCGCCTGCACTGTGACTGACCCGCAGCCCGGCGGCTCCGGCACGGCCGCGCGCATCAACGGCAACCCGCTGCCGCAAGCGCCCAAGACCACCTTCAACTTCACGCTGAAGTACACCCAGCCCATCGGCAATGGAGACCTGTATGCCTACACCGACTGGGTCTACCGCTCGAAGGTCAACTTCTTCCTCTACGAGTCGAAAGAATTCACAGGCAAGGCCATGGCCGAAGGCGGCCTGCGCCTGGGCTACATCTGGGGCAACGGCAAGTACGACGTGGCCGCCTACGTGCGCAACGTCACCGACCAGATCCGCATCGTCGGCGGCATCGACTTCAACAACCTCACCGGCTTCATCAATGAGCCACGCACGGTCGGGGTTCAGTTCAAAGCAATATTTTGACCCCCTCCGAAGCGTCCTTCGGACGCCTCCCCCCCGGGGGGGAGGCGCTGGCGGCCCGGCAAAGCCGGTTCCGCAGCGTCCGCTTGGTCGCGATGGCGGCGCTCGGTGCCTGGGCATGCGGAGCCCAAGCCCAACCCGCCATCATCTTTGAACTCGGCGGCAAGTTCGACCGCTCTTTCAACCAGGCCGCCTACCAGGGCGCCGAACGCTGGAAGAAAGAAACCGGCAAGCCTTACCTCGAATTTGAAGTCCAGAACGCGGCCCAGCGTGAACAGGCGGCGCGGCGTTTTGCAGAGCGCGGCGCCAACCCGGTCGTCGGCATCGGTTTCCCGCAGGCCAGCAGCATCGAAGCGGTGGCCAAGGACTTTCCGAACCAGCGCTTTGCCATCATCGACATGGTGGTGGCGCTGCCGAATGTGCAGAGCTTCGTCTATCGCGAACACGAAGGCAGCTTTCTGGTCGGCATGATGGCCGCGATGGCCAGCAAGAGCGGCAAGGTGGGCTTCGTCGGTGGCATGGACATTCCACTCGTTCGCAAGTTTTTATGCGGCTATGAGCAGGGTGCAAGGCACGCCAACCCGAAGGTCGAAGTGATCGCGTCGATGACCGGCACCACGCCCGCGGCCTGGACCGACCCGGCGCGCGGCGCCGAGCTCACCAAGGCGCAGATGGCGCAGGGCGTGGACGTCGTCTTCGCCGCCGCCGGCACCACGGGCCTCGGAATCATGCAGGCGGCCAAGGACGCCGGCAAATTGAGCATTGGCGTCGACAGCAACCAGAACCACCTGCACCCCGGCAGTGTGCTGACAAGCATGGTCAAGCGCACAGACCTGGCCGTGTACGAGGCCTTCAAGGGCGTCAAGCCCGGCATCACGGCGCTGGGCCTGAAAGAAGGCGGGCTGGATGTCGCGATGGACGAACACAACGCGAAGCTGGTGCCGCCCGCAATGGTCAAGGCCATGGAAGCGGCCAAGGCCGACATCATCAGCGGCAAGCTCAAGGTGGTGGACTACACGGTGGCCAACGCCTGCCGGTAAGCCACCCTCGCGCCAGCTGCAAGCGGCCTTTATGAAGACACTGTCACTGGCCCGCCGCCCCTACGCCGACGTGGAAGTCGCCATGCGCGCTTTCACGGCCGCGCGCACGGCTAACACCGAAGACGAGCTCTGGCTGGTCGAACACAACACCGTGTTCACGCAAGGCGTGGCCGGCCAGGACGCGCATGTGCTGGCCGCCGGCAGCATCCCCGTCGTGCGCACCGACCGCGGCGGCCAAGTCACGCACCACGGCCCCGGGCAGGTGGTGGCCTACCCGCTGGTGGACCTGCGGCGGCTGGGCATCTACGTCAAGGAATACGTCTTCCGCATCGAAGCCGCGCTGATCGACACTCTGGCTGGGTACGGCGTCACCGGTCACCGCGTTTCGGGTGCACCCGGCATCTATGTAAAGCTGGACGACCCTTTCGGGCACGCCATGCTGCCGCAGAGCCTGGACCCCTTCAAGGGCCTGGGCAAGATCGCGGCGCTGGGCATCAAGGTCAGCCAACACCGAAGTTATCACGGCATGGCGCTGAACGTGGCGATGGACCTCGAGCCCTTCTCCCGCATCAACCCTTGCGGCTACGCCGGGCTGCAGACGGTGGACCTGCGTGTGCTGGGCGTCGCGACAAGTTGGGACGAGGCGGCCACGCGGCTGGCTGCGCAGTTGGTGCGCCGGCTCACCTGAACTATTGGGCAGCCGGCGGGGCAGCCGTTGGGGCAGCCGAGCCGGCAGCCCGGTTGCGCCGCGCCACCCAGAACACCGCGCCTTGCGGCCCGTAGCGTTCTGAATGCGGTTCATCGTGCTGCAGCTCAAAGCGGTCACCCGCCTGCAGGTGCCGCGTGGTGCTACCGCAGCTCAGCCACAAGTCGCCCTGCGTCACCAGCGCATTGACGGCAAAGCTGTGGCTGTGGGTCTGGAGTTCCGTGTTCGGGCCCCAGACGCGTTCCAGCACTTCATCAAAACCCAGCTCGCGCGCTGCGGCTTCAAACTGGGGGTAAGTTGGGAAGGTCGTCGGCAGGGTCATGGTGTGTTTCCTTCGTTAAATGTCTGCAGCATCTGCCCCATGGCGTGGTGCAAGGCGTTGACGGCCTTCAGCGGCCGCACCATGACCTTGAAGTCGATGATGCGGCCGTCCTCGCGCCAGCGAATCAGGTCAACGCCATTGACCTGAACGCCATCGATTTCGGCTGCAAACTCCAGCACCGCGTCATTCGCGCCGATGATCTCTCGTTCATAGCGGAAGTGTGCATTGTTCAGCGTGTGCAGTGCGCACTTCAGGTACAGCGCCGTGATCGCCTTGCCGCGCTGCGGCGTGTGCACCACCGGCGAATGGAAGACCACGTCGTCGGCCAGCAGGTCCTGCAGTGCCGTGGCGTCGCGGCTGTGCACCAGGCTGTGCCATGCCTTCAGGGTGTCGATCTTGTCAGGGCCCATCGCCATGCCTCTTCAACCCCGCGCGTGGGTGACGCCACCGTCCACCACCAGCGTGGAGCCCACCACATAGTCGCCAGCGCGCGACGCGAGGTAAACCGCAGCACCGGCCATGTCGTCATCGACGCCAATGCGGCCGGCGGGGATGTGCTTGGCCACTTCGTCGCCCTGGTCGCGCGCGCTGCGATTCATGTCGCTGGCGAAGGCGCCCGGTGCAATGGCGCTGACCACAATGCCTTCAGGCGCCAGCCGCAGCGCCATGCGCCGCGTCAGGTGAATCAAGCCGGCCTTGCTGGCGGCGTAGGAATAGGTCTCCTGCGGGTTGACCGACACGCCGTCGATCGACGCGATGTGGATCACCTTGGCGCAGTGGCCGCGCGCCGCGCCGGCCAACAGCTGCCCGTGCAGCGCCTGGGTCAGGAAGAAGGGGCTCTTGAGGTTGAGGTCAACCACCTTGTCCCAACCGCTTTCCGGGAATTCATCAAAGGGCGCGCCCCAGGCGGCGCCCGCGTTGTTGACGAGGATGTCCAAGTGCTGTTCGCGCGCCGCATAGGCCGCCACCAGGCCGCGCATGCCGGCTTCGGTAGAGACATCGGCCGGCAACGAAACACAGGGCCCCAGCGCGCACAACTCGTCGGCGGTGGCGTCGCAGGCCGCCGCCTTGCGCGCCGAGATGTAGACGCGCGCGCCGGCCTTGAGGAAGCCGGCTGCGATCATGCGGCCGATGCCGCGTGAGCCCCCGGTGATGAGCGCCGTGCGGCCGGTGAGCGAGAAAAGGTCTTGCATGGCTGTCTCCGGGGTCTTGGATTCTGATTCTGGATTCTGGATTTTGAATCTCCGGTCTTCGGTCTTCGGTCTTCGGTCTCCGGTCTCCGGTCTCCGCTCCTACGGCCGCTAGGGTAGCGCGCCCAGCACGCGGTTGCGCCCGGCGCGTTTGGCCTGCAGCAGGCGGTCGTCGGCAGCGCGCAGCAGTTGCACGGGCGTCGGTGCGGTTTGCAAGGTGTCGGCCACACCGGCAGAAAAACTCATGCCTGAAAGGCGCCCGGTGTCCAGTTCAAAGACCTGCTGCCGCCAAACCGCCAGCACCTGTTCAACCTTGGCCTGCGCCGCCGGCGCGGCGGTGTGCGGCATCAAGAGGCAGAACTCTTCACCGCCGTAGCGGAAGGCGATGTCGCTGCCCCGCAGCTGCTCGCGCAACAGGCGGCCAAAGGCGGC
>JAYSYB010000533.1:0-3291 GCA_043716775.1 Rubrivivax sp. | reverse complement strand
AGCCGGGCGCTGGGCACCATGCAGTTGGCCGACGATGGGTGACAGCGCCAGCAGCACGCCCATGAATCCGATGAAGACGGTGATGAAGGCGGCCGAGCCCACGGCAAGAGCGGCCAGGTCGGCGGCGCTGGCGCGTGCCACGAGGAGCGTGTCGATGGTGCTGAAGGCCAGCATCGAGACCTGGCCGATGAACACCGGCCAGGCCAGTGGCCCGATGCGGCGCGCGCTCTCAGCCAGCGCGGCACGGTGGCCGCGCTGGCGGGGGTTCATCACGCCGTCTTCCATGCCCGCAGCCTTTACGCAGGCGCGGCCGGGCCGGGCGTGGCGGCAAAGGTCTCGGGCGCCGGATGGTCGGTGCCCGTGGCTTCGCGGGCACGTTCCGAATAGCGGTTGAAGCGCCAGGCGGTGGCTTGCAGCGTGATGCGGCGCCAGACGCTGCGTTTCTCGGTGGGTGTGTAGGAAGGCCAGTGCTGCACTTCGTCAAAGGTGCGGCCGCAGCCCTTGCACAGTTCATCGCCCTGGCTGGTGGAACAGATGGCGATGCAGGGCGCGTCGGGCGTGCTGTCGTACCAGGCCATCCAGGCTGCATGGGCCTTGCGCGGCATGGTGCTGTCGTCGCACAGCGTCTCGCGGTAATAGACCATCAGCGCATAGACCTCGGCCAGCGCGCGCACTTCGGCGCAGGCGGTGATGCCGTCGGGCGAGGGCGACCGGTCGCGCCACCAGTTGATGGCCGATTCGATGTCGGTGATGTGGATGCCGGGGTGTGTGACTGCCATGGGGGCTGGCAGTGTAGCCACAGCCTTGCAGCCCTCTTGAAGACACGGGGCTTCAGCCGAGGCGGCGCGGCGGGCGGCTCGCTATGCTGCGCCACCCCGCCGCCCCAGGAGCCAGGCCTTGAAATCGATTGCCCGAACTGCAACTGTTGCCGCTGCAGCGCTGCTGCTGTCCGCCTGCGCCCAGGTGGCGCCGCCTGGTGGCCAGCAGGCGGCCGCGCAGAGTGCCGAAGCGCAGCCGCAGGCGCAGGCCTGCCCACCCAGCCTGCCCGCCGGCACCCGCTGTCTGGGCGGGCGTGACAGTGCCGGTGCGCACTACCTCATCGCCATGCCGGCGGTGTGGAACAAACGTCTGGTGCTGCACGCGCACGGCGGCCCGCTGCTGGGCGAACCGCGGCCCGAGCGCGCCGCTGAAGACCTGGAGCGATGGCAGATCATGGTCAAGGCCGGCTACGCCTGGGCCGGGTCCACCTTCCGCCAGGGTGGTGTGGCGGTGCGCGCTGCGGCTGAAGACACCGAGCGGCTGCGCGGCATCTTCCTGCAGCACGTGGCGGTGCCCGAACGCACCGTGCTGCACGGCCAGAGCTGGGGCGCCAGCGTGGCGGCCATGGCGGCGGAGATGTTCACCGGCACGCCACAGCGCAGGCCCTACGACGCGGTGCTGCTGACCAGCGGCGTGCTGGGTGGCGGCACGCGGTCTTACGACTTCCGGCTGGACCTGCGCGTCGTGTACCAGCAGTTGTGCGGCAACCACCCAATGCCTGATGAACCGGCCTACCCGCTGTGGAAGGGGCTGCCGGCCGCGTCATCGATGACACCCGCGCAACTGGCCACCCGCACGCGCGAATGCCTGGGCCTGGGCATCCCCGCTGCGCAGCGAACGGCAGAGCAGGCGCGCAAGCTGAAGACCATCGTCGATGTCATCCGCATCCCGGAGCGAAGCGTGCAGGGGCACCTCAACTGGGCCACTTTCCACTTTCGCGACATCGCGCAGAACCGCAGCGGCGGGCGCAATGTGTTTGGCAACATCGGTGCGGTGTACCGTGGATCAGACGGTGGGTCGGACGCCGGGTTGGAAGACAACAAGGCACTGAACGCGGCCGTGGCGCGCTACGCCGCCGATGCCCAAGCCGTGCGCGATTTCGGCGCCGACACCGACCCCACGGGCCGCATCCCCGTGCCGGTGCTGACCGTGCATGCGCTGCACGACCCGATTGCGTTTGTGGAACTTGAACACCAGTTTCGCCAGACGATGCGCGCAGCCGGCACGGCCGACCGGCTGGTGCAGGTGTACACCGAAGACAGCGAACATAGCTACCTGAGCGACCCCGTCTATCCCGCTGCGTTGCAGGCGCTGCTGAGCTGGGCAGAACAAGGCACCAAGCCGACGCAGCAAAGCGTGGCCGACGCCTGCGCGGCGGCGCAAGCGCGCTTCGGCCCGGGCTGCAGGATGGTGGTGGGCTTTGAGCCGCTGCCGCTGGACGCGCGGGTGGCGCCTAGGCAGCGCCCGTGACGGGGCGGGCCGTCCTGGTGACCGGTGCCGGCAGCGGCATCGGACTGGCCATCACACAGGCGTTGCTGCAGGCCGGCCACACCGTGTTTGCCGGTGCGCGCAGGCCCGCGCATCTGCAGATGCTGCAGTTGATCGGCGCCACCGCGTTGCCGCTGGACGCGCGCGACGCGGCGCAGGTGCAGCAGGTGGCCAACACCATCGCTGCAAGCATCGCGGCAGAAGGCCACGGCCTTCACGGCCTGGTGCACAACGCCGGCATCGGCGGCCTGGGTGTGCTGCAAGCTGGCCTGCCGAAGACCTGCAAGCGCTCTTCGACAGCAACGTCTTCGGCCCGCAGCGCCTGACGCGCGCGCTGCTGCCGCTGCGGTTGGCCGCGAAGGGCCGTGTGGTCTGCATCGGGTCGCAAGGCGGCAGCATCACCATGCCCTTCATGGGCCTGTACACGATGAGCAAGTTCGCGCTGCAAGCCTGTGCCGACTGCCTGCGGCAAGAACTGGTGCCACATCACGTGGGCGTCAGCATCGTGAAGCCAGGCGCCGTGGCCACCGACATCGGCGACATCGGCGACATCGGCAGCGCTGACACCGTGCGCAGACTGCAAACGACCGAGCCGCCTTTTTGCTGACGCGGCTGCTGCCGTGTTGGCGACGATGAACACGCCGACAGCGCAGACTGCAAGCGCCCCGATGAACCCGAATCTGCCAGCAACCGCCGCCACGCGCGGCCCGGGGCTGTGGCTGCTGTCGTGCTGCGGGCACTTTTGGATGCCACCCCACAGTCTCGTTATCTGGTGGGCACGCGCTGGGAAGGTGACCGCGTGATCACGGCGCTGATCGGCGGGCTGTTGGACGCGGCTGCAAGCCCGTCGCACGGGCTGACGCTGGCGGAAGTGCTGGCGCAGGTTGAGGATGCGCACCGGGCCCTGGCAGTGGACTGCTGCCGGCCGTCGAAGCCGCAACTGTTGGTGCAGGTCTGCGGCGGCTTTACTGCACATGGTGCGCG
>JAYSYB010000532.1:0-9967 GCA_043716775.1 Rubrivivax sp. | reverse complement strand
CCTCGGAAACTTCGTCGAGATGCGCACCGTCACCAGCCAGCTCGGCGCCGAGATCGTGCGCCTGTGGTGCGCGGCCACCGACTATTCGGGCGACCTGTCCATCGACGACAAGATCCTGGCCCGCGTGGTGGACAGCTACCGCCGCATCCGCAACACGCTGCGCTTTCTGCTGGCCAACACGAGTGACTTCAACGCCATCACACAAAGCGTGCCGGTTGCCGAAATGCTGGAAGTGGACCGCTGGGCGATGAGCCGCACCGCCGAGTTGCAAGCCGAGTTGCTGAAGCACTACGTGGTGCACGAATTCCACCCGGTGGTGTCCAAGCTGCAGGTCTTCTGCACCGAAGACCTGGGTGCTTTCTACCTCGACGTGCTGAAGGACCGCCTCTACACCACGGCGCCCGATTCACACGCCCGGCGCAGTGCGCAAACGGCGCTGTGGCACATCACGCACGCCATGTTGCGCTGGATGGCGCCGTTCCTGAGCTTCACGGCTGAAGAAGCGTGGAAGGTGCTGAGCGTTGAAGGGGGTGGGGGCGACTCGATCTTCACCCAGACCTTCTCCAGCTTTGACGCGCCCGACCGCACCTTGCTGACCAAGTGGACCCGCGTGCGCGAACTGCGTGACGCCGTCAACAAGGAAATCGAAACCCTGCGCGCTGCCGGTGGCGTGGGTTCTTCGCTGCAGGCCAACGTCACGCTCACGGTGCCGACGGCAGACTTTGCGCTGCTGCAGACCCTGGGCGACGACCTGAAGTTCGTCTTCATCACCTCGGTGGCCGCATTGCAGGCCGGTGAGGCACTGACGATCAGCGTGTCGGCCAGCAGCTCAGCCAAATGCGAACGCTGCTGGCATTACCGCAGCGACGTCGGCCAAGACACTGCGCATCCCGCGCTGTGCAGCCGCTGCACATCCAACCTCTTTGGTGCGGGCGAAACCCGCACGGTGGCCTGACTATGGCAGCGCGTGGTTCTTCGTCATCCAGCGGCACCAGTCTGTGGCTCTGGCTGGGGCTGGCAGCGGTGGTCATCCTGGCGGACCAGGTGACGAAGACGCTCATCGTCGGCTGGCTGCAATTGGGTGATTCGCGCCCGGTGACCAGCTACTTCAATCTGGTGCGCGTGCACAACGCTGGCGCCGCGTTTTCTTTCCTGGCCGACGCCGACGGCTGGCAGCGTTGGTTCTTCGTTGCAGTGGGTGCCATCGCGTCGGGCTTCATCGTCTGGATGCTGCGCAGCCACCCGACGCAGAAGCTCTTTTGCTTTGCCGTCAGCATGATCATGGGCGGGGCCCTGGGCAACGTCGTTGACCGCCTGCTGCACGGCCACGTCATCGACTTTCTGCAGTTCCGCTTCGGCTTCTTGCAGCCGCTGTTTTCGGGCGGCTACTTTCCCAGCTTCAACGTGGCCGACAGCGCCATCACGCTGGGTGCCGCATGCCTGATCCTGGACGAGATTCTTCGCGTGCGCCAGGCGCGGGGGTGATGCGGGGGTGATGCGGGCTTGATGCGGGCTTGATCGCCAGCGGTGGGCCTGCCTTTGCGGCTGTGGTTTGAGGGCCTGCTGGTCGTCGGTGCCGGTGATGGGCCCGGAATCGGACTGAAACACTAACGCCTGTCGCCCATCGCATGCGCGATGGTGGACAGGTCCACGTATTCCAGTTCACTGCCGGCCGGCACGCCGCGCGCCAACCGGGTGACCTTCAGGCCGCAGGCCTTGAGTGCCAATGACAGCGCATGCGCCGTCACTTCGCCTTCGGCCGTGAAACCGGTGGCCAGGATCACCTCTTCCACCACGCCGTCGCTGGCGCGCTCCAGCATGGCTTTCGCCCCAATCTGGTCCGGCCCCACACCTTGCAGCGGGCTGATGCGGCCCATCAGCACGAAGTACAAACCCCTGAAACTGCCACTGCGTTCCAGCGCGGCCTGGTCGGCGGGCGTCTCCACCACACAAAGCTGCCGCGCATCTCGGGTGGGGTCCAGGCAAGTGCTGCAAACGTCCCCGGCCGTGTAGGTATGGCAGCGCTGGCAGTGACGCATGTTCTGCATCGCGTTTGTCAGCGCAGAGGCCAGCGTGCGCGCACCGTCGCGGTCGTGTTGCAGCAGGTGAAAGGCCATGCGCTGCGCCGACTTCACGCCCACGCCGGGCAGACGGCGCAATGCCTCGATCAGACCTTCCAGCGCGGGTTCGGCCATGCAGGTGGGCTCAGAAAGGAAACTTCATGCCCGGCGGCAGCGGCATGCCGGCGGTGAGCTTGCCCATCTTCGCGGCGCTCAGCTCTTCAGCGCGGCGCAGACCGTCGTTGAAAGCGGCGGCCACCAGGTCTTCCAGCATGTCCTTGTCCTCGGCCAGCAGGCTCGGGTCGATCGCGACGCGCTTGACCTCGTGCTTGCCGGTCATGGTCACCTTCACCAGGCCTGCGCCGGACTGGCCTTCCACTTCCAGCAGCGCGATTTCGTCCTGCGCACGCTTCATGTTGTCCTGCATGGCCTGGGCTTGTTTCATCAAGCCAGCCAGTTGGCCTTTCATCATGGCGGTGTTCCTTGTGTCAGTGTCTGTTCAGACGGGTTTGATCGACCCCGGCACGATGCGCGCGGTCTTGAATTGCTGCATGAGCGCCAGCACCACCGGGTCTTGCTGGATCACGGCTTCGGCGCTGGCCTGCCGGCGGGCACGCTCTGCCGAGTCGCGTTGTGCCGGGCTGTCAGCGGGCTGTCCGGCAACGACTTCCAGCGCCACGGCGTGACCCAGCTGGGCCGCCAGTGCGGCACCCAGTTTTTCGGCCAGCGCCGGGTTGCGCAGCGAGTCGCGCGCCACCACCAGATGCCATGCGGGCGGGCTGACTTTTTCGTCGATGTGGCGCAGGCCGGCTTGACTGGCCAGTTCTTTCACCATGGCCACCACCGTGCCTTGTTCGCTCAGCGCCTTGACGATGTCATTCCAGCGGTGGCCCAGCGCGGCGTCGATGGGCACGCTGGCCGCGACGATTGCAGGGGGGGCAGCAGTGGCAGTCGCGGCAGTCGTCGCGGCTGTAGCGCTGGTGACCGCATACGCGGCGGTTGGTGCAGATGCCTGCACGGCCGCCGGCGACTGCACGGGCTTGGGCATCGCCGCAGGGGCGGCCACGGCCACCGGCAATGGCACCGCGCGCGGCGCAGCCGGCACGGCCGGCACGGCTTTGGCAACGCTGATAGCCGGTGGCGACGGCACCCGCAACGGCACGGCCCGTGCCTCACGCGGCGCAGGCGCAGGCGCAGCACCCTGCGCCGGAAAGGCCAGGAAGCGCAGCAGCACCATCGTCAGCGCGCCGTGTTCATCGCTCATCAGGCTGAGCTCTTCACGGCCATGCAGCACCATGCTGTAAAGCAACTGCATTTCATCGGGCGGCATCGCGCCCGCCAGCGATGCAAGCAGTGAACGGGCGTCCTCGGTGTCGGGGTCTTGCGCGTCCAGCGCCCCGGGCACTGCTTGTTCCACCGCCATCTGCTGCAGCAGGCCGGCAATCTCTTCCAGCGTCGCCGCGGCTGACAGGCCCAGGTTGCGCAGGCCGTCCACACTGGCCAGCACTGCGGGTCCGTCGCGCCGCGCCAGCGCATCCACCAGCACTCGTGCATGGCTGCGGTCGACGCTGCCCAGCATCGTGCGCACGACTGCTTCGGTGAGCTGCCCGCCGCCATAGGCGATGGCTTGGTCGGTCAGCGACAGGCCGTCGCGCATGGACCCGCGCGCCGCGCGCGACAGCAGCCGCAGCGAGCCTTCGTCACTGGCCACGCCTTCGGCTTCCAGCACGCGCTGCAGATGCTCTCGCACGGTCACTGGCGCCATCGGCCGCAGGTTGAACTGCAGGCAGCGGCTCAGCACCGTGGGCAGCACCTTGTCGGGGTCGGTGGTGGCCAGCACGAACTTCAGGTATTCGGGCGGCTCTTCCAGCGTCTTCAAGAGCGCGTTGAAGGCGTCCTTCGACAGCTGGTGCGCTTCGTCGATCATGAAGACCTTGAAGCGGCCGAGGCCGGGCTTGTAGGCCGCCCTTTCGATGAGGTCGCGGATCTCGTCCTTGCCGCCATTGCTGGCGGCGTCCATCTCGATGTAGTCGAGGTAGCGGTCGGCGTCGATCTCGGTGCAGGCCTGGCACACGCCACAAGGTTCAGCCGTGATGCCGCCCTGGCCGTCGGGCCCGGTGCAGTTCAGGCTTTTGGCCAGGATGCGGCTGACTGTCGTCTTGCCAATGCCGCGCGTGCCGGTGAACAGGTAGGCATGGTGCAGCCGCTGCTGCGTGAGCGCGTTGCTGAGCGCATGCACCACATGCTCTTGGCCGACCATCTGCGCGAAGGTGCGCGGTCTGTATTTGCGGGCCAGGACGACGTAAGACATGCTCTTCATTCTACGGGGCAGGGATAATCGTTTCCCTATGACTGCACCCACGCAAACCGCGCTCAGCTACGAACAATCCGGCGTCCAGTACGACCTCATCGACCCGCTCAAGGTCGCGGCCCAACGTGCTGCGGCGGCCACGGGTGCGCATCTGTCCAGGCACGGCTTTGCGGAGGTGGTCGAATCTCGTGGTGAATCGGCCTTTGTTGTCGATGTGGGTCCGTTCTACATCGCCAGCATCGTTGAATGCCTGGGCACCAAGACACTGGTGGCCGACGAGATGCAGCGGCTCACCGGCACGAGCCCTTTTGCCGGCATCGCACAGGACACCATCGCCATGGCCGTCAACGACCTCATCACCGTCGGCGCCACGCCGCTCGTGGTGCAGGCCTATTGGGCTGCGGGGGGCAGCGAATGGTTTGCCGATGGCGACCGCGCCGCCGCACTCGTGGCCGGCTGGAAGGCTGCCTGCGACACCTGCGGCGTGGCCTGGGGCGGTGGCGAAACGCCGGCGCTGGCCGGGATCGTCGAAGCCGGCCGCATCGACCTGGCGGCGTCCTGCACGGGCCTGGTCAACCCCAAACCGCGTTTGACGCTGGGTGAGAAGCTCGGCCCTGGCGACACCATCGTGCTGCTGCAAAGCAGCGGCATCCATGCCAACGGCCTGAGCCTGGCGCGCAAGCTGGCCGAGCGCCTGCCCCATGGCTACCTGACGGAAATCGCACCGGGCCTGAACTATGGCGACGCGCTGCTTGCACCCACCCTGCTCTATTCGCCCGTGACCGAAGCGCTGGCTGCGGCCGGCGTGCGCGTGCACTACGCCGCCAACATCACCGGCCACGGCTGGCGCAAGCTGCTGCGCCACCCCAAGCGTCTGGCCTACCGTATCCACACCGTGCCACCGGTGCCGCCGGTGCTTCGCTTCATCCAGAGCCAAACCGGCCAGGACGATGCAGAGGCCTACGGCACGCTAAACATGGGCGCCGGTTTTGCGCTATACGTGCATGCTGATGACGCGGACCGCACGGTCGCGGTGGCGCAGGCTTGCGGCATTGCGGCATGGGTGGCGGGGCGCGTCGAGGCGGGCGACAAGCAGCTGCACATCGAGCCGTTGCGCGTCACCTTCAGCGGCCAGGACTTGCAGCTGCGCTGAAGTCCGCAAGGCATGGCTGCAAAACAGCCCGCTCGCCTACAATCAGCCTTGACGGGCCTCCCCGCATGGAAGCGCGCCCAACCGGGTCAGGTGGGGAACCAAGCAGCCCTTAGCGTTGCGACCAGTGCCGGGGGTAAGGCTCGTCACCTGTATCACTTCAATCGCCAGCATCCACGCGGTTTTCTAGGTCTGACAAGGGGTTACGAACGGCGGGTGTGTCATTTCACTGTGTCACTTTGGTTTGGAAGACACATTGAAAGCTGACCCCATGGCGAAGATTCCCGGCTTGTTCCAGCGTGGCCCCGTTTGGTGGCTTCGGGTGCTGATTCCCGCAGACTTGGCGGTGGCCTATCAGGGCCGCTCTCAGGTGGTCCGGTCCCTGAAGACTTCCGACTGGCGGGAGGCCCGAACTCTCGCGGTCAAGCGCCGGGATGAGTGGGGCGATGAATTCAAAGGCAAGCGCCGGGAACTCAACCCCGAGCCCGTCGCCCGGATCACCTCAGAGCTTGGCCCCACACTGGCCCACGGCATCAGGGCCCGCCTTCTGCGGTGGGACGAAGACCTACGCGGCAGCCCGGCCACTGCCGAGACATGGCTCAGGTTCGCCCAGGCCTTCAGCGCCGGCAACCTCTCACAGCTTCGCATGGGCCCGGCTGAGCCCTCGCCGCTGCCCTCCCCGGCCGAACTGGAGGCACTGGCGCTGCGTTCACCCCTCGACGGGCTCACCCCGCTGCAACTGCGCAAGCTCGCAGAGGTCAACCTGAGCGCAGATGAGGCAGCGGGCCGCGTGCTTGCCGGCCGGAAGCTCTCGCATGTCGTGCCCCTTGCGGACACTGAGGCGCGCCGGCTGGGCATGCTTGTGGACTGGAAGGCACCGGAAGCCCGGCCGGTGCTCTTGGAGTGCCTGAGGGCCTACCGGGGCGCCCTGGGGGACATCGTGAGGCGCGACGATGGCACCGACATAGAAACCCCGGCCGCGCCCGTGAAGGCAGCGCTTGGGCCTCCGCTGAAGCTGCGGGATGTGTTCGACAAGTGGAAGGGCGCCAAGCGGCGCGGAGACGATTCTCTCAAGGCCTGTGAACGGTCCTTGGTGGCCTTTGAAGCCCAGTCGGGGAACCCTGCACTTCTGAAGATCACGCGGGCCCACGGGTCGGACTTCCGCGCGTGGCTGCTGCAGCAGGACTTGAGTTCAAAGACAGCGCACGACCGCATGACCTGGGTGAAGTCGCTACTCCGGTTTGCATGCCGTGACCTTGAGTGGATTCCTCGGCACCCGTGGGAAGGACTGGACATCGCGCACCATACGGAGACACCCCGCCGAGAATGGCAGGCCGAGCAACTGCAGGCCTTCTTTGGGCTGCCGTTGTTCAAGGCCTATGCACTCCCCTCAGGGGTTGATGCTGCTGGCGCCGCTGCCTACTGGATACCCCTCCTGGGGCTCTACACCGGGGCCCGCATTGGGGAGCTATGTCAGCTTCGGGTGGAGGATGTCGCGGACGATGGCGCCGGCCCGGTGCTTCGAATCACGAAGGAGGCCGATGGGGCCACCCTGAAGACTTCGGCAAGCCGCCGGGACGTGCCGCTACACAGTGAACTGGTGCGCCTCGGCTTCCTTGACTATGTGGCAGCCCTACGGAAGACCCGCACGGTGTCGCTGTGGCCTCAGATGAAGCTCCGCAAGGGCAAGCCGGGGGCGAACTTCTCCGACTGGTTCAGCGCGGCGCGAAAACTGACCCCGGAAGGCGTGCCCGACTACCACTCACTGCGCCACACAGTGCGGACGGCCCTTGTGGAGGCCGGCGCGGAGAAGTCCATTAGGGACCGAATTGCAGGCCACAAGGTAACCGGAGGCACAGGGACTCAGGTTTACGAACACCCGAAGGCTGAGATTCGCCGGGCAGTGGAGGCGATCAAGTACCCAGGTCTCAGGCTGGCGAGGGTGTACACGGCGAAGCCCTAACGGCAGGCGCCGGCCCGTCCTCCCAAGGGGCCCAGCCGCAGACCTCCGCGACCCCTTGAGGCGCATCACCCGGGCTCTCCCCTGCCCCCTTCTGTGTCGCTTCGCTGGCCGCCTTGCTGGCCTTCCTTGCCGCCACCGTAGCTGCAGCCTTTGCCACCCTCAGGGCCACCGCGCGGGCGTTCTTTTCGATCCCGGCCTGCACCCGCCGGGCTTCCACCTGAGCGGCGCGGGCATCCCTGCGCTTCTCCAGTGCGGCCACGGTGCGGGCCGCCTTCCGTTCCTTCGCCTTGAGAACCTTCGCGTACTCCAGGCGGGTGCGCGGCGCCACCGACACGCCCAAGGCAAGCACTCCGGGGAGGGCCTGCGGGGGTACATGCCGGACATCCGCCACTCCGGCGGGGAACTCCGCAAGGGCCCGGCGCACTGCGTGGGCCAGGCTGTGGCGCCGACGGACGCAGGGCGGGGCCCCGGCCGGGTCGATCAAGTAGAGCGCCACGGTGTGCCCTCCACGGTGCGGGGTGGGAAGCAGACCCCTACGGGCCGCGTTGCTGTGGGGTCCGGCGGTGGGAACTGCGGGCGCACTGCAGCACCTGGTGTAGGGGTGGGTGCATCGGTGGCGCCCGACAGATTGATGAGGATGCCTTGCCCTGCTGGCGGCGCTGCACGGGTGGCCCCGGTGTAGGACGTACCTGCAACGGTGGCTGTGGACAGGTCGGCATTGACGGTTCCGAAGTCGGTTGAGACCTTGAGGCGGAGGGGGGCGGCGGATTGGTTGTTGAGCATGTGAACTCGAAAGTTAGGGGGAGAAGGAAAGGCGCCCGCAGCAGGCCATCTATCGAAGGCACTGCAGGGGCTCATGAAGGGAACCGACACCCCGCCCCGGTAAGGGCTGGGCAGGCTCCCGCGCTGGGTGCCCTTGTGGGGCGCCCCGCTGGGGTGGTGGGTAGGGTGTTGGGGGTAAGACCTCGACGGGCCAGCGTAGGGCCCTTGGGGGGCTCAGGCGGGGCTCTTGAGGGGTGGTGCCGGTCTAGGTGCCGGTCAGGATGAAGCTGTCAGCCGGGAAACGGCAGACCACACGATGAAGGGGCCCTCAGTGAGGCCCTCATGCTGGCGAGTGGGTCCAGCTTGTGGGCCCTCTCGGCTTCCACCCCAGACACGACGTTGACCAGCCACACAGCCAGGCTTTCCCGGAGGAACTTCCCAACGAATGCCAGGGCTGAGGGGTTGGCCTTGGGGGCATAGCTCTGCTTGGGGTTCGGCTTTGAAGTCCAGCTTCCCCGGACACCGCAAGGCCTCCGGCGCCGGGGCACCATGGCGAAGACTGCCCGGCTTAGGAAGAAATCCCGCGCCGTGTCATCGGGCAGGGCATGCGGCCTGTCCTGCAGGAACAAGAACGCAGCACAGACCTCGACAAGTAGCCCTTCGGGCCTGATCCCGTTGCTGACCAGCCGGGCCACTTCACGGGCACCTTTCCAGGTGTCCCCGGTGTGGGTGGCTGTCGCCATCCAATCGGCAAGGAAACGGAGAACTTGACGCAGCCCGGGATGGTCTGCATTGCTGGCGATGAGGGCCTGCACCTCGGCCCGTTGCGGGGCCCATTCAGCGCGGCGGTAGGGCTTCGCGTGCGGATGGCCAAGGCGCCCGGCCTGATTGCTGTGGGTGCTGCACCAAGCCCCGAGGTGCTGCCGTGGTTTGTGACAGCCGGGGAGTCGGCAGGGCTGAAGGCTGTTCTTCAGCTTCGCTTGAGTGAGAAGGGGTGACGGCATTGGAAGGTGTTGTGTGGATGGGCTGGAAAGGGGAAACGTGGAGGGAACTTGATGGGCACGGCGGGGCTACGGCTCACGCCCTCGGGGGCAGGGACGCGGCGGGACAAAAGGAGGGGAACACCCCGACGGGTGCCCCCTTTCAGCTGCCCACTTAAGCCCCAGCCGCCCATTACGGTTTTCTATAGGGCTGTGGGGCTTAACTTTGTGAGGCGAAGCCGTAGGCCTCCGCGCCACGCACCAAGGAACGGCCCTGCAGTTGCCATCCGTGGTCGGGCAGGTCGAGCAGCGCAACGGCGCGGGTGAATGCGTGCTTGGTGGCCTTGTCGGCCGCTAGCTTCAACCCATCCTTGAGCGCCCTACTGCTGACCCGCTGCACCTCCTCCGGCAGGTTGCGGAGGTGTGCCAGAAGCTCCCCCAGGAGTAGGGCTGCCTTGCTGTCGGCTGAGGCCTTCTTCAGGTGGTGAGGTTCGGGGAAGGACCACACAGCGCCGGGCATCACCCGATCAAGGATGGCCCGCATGCCCGGTGACCGATGGATGAACCAAAGCCGCATCGGCATCGCCTTCCCTGCGTCGATCCTTCGGCAGCTTCCCCGGCTGGCCCCTTGGTAGATGACATGCGCTATCTCAGACTCGACAAGCTCACGGATACGGGCGCTGGGTGTCGGCTCTGCCGGGTTCCCCGTCTGGCCCCTAACCGCTGCAGAAACGTCAAGGT
>JAYSYB010000531.1:0-9989 GCA_043716775.1 Rubrivivax sp. | reverse complement strand
GTGGTGCCCATGGCGCGGATCGAACGCGCGACCTCCCCCTTACCAAGGGGGTGCTCTACCACTGAGCCACATGGGCATCGGTACGGGTCTGGCGGCGCACGGCTTGAGGCTTCAAACCGGCAGACCCTTAACGACGTTGCTGAAGAAACCTCAGAACCGCTGAACCCTGAACCTTCCGTGGAGCGGGAGACGGGAATCGAACCCGTGTCATTAGCTTGGAAGGCTAAGGTTCTGCCATTGAACTACTCCCGCGAAACTTGGCTGCTAAAAACCGCTCCTGAAGACGCTATTTGCCGAAGACTTTCGCCGAAGCTCTTGTATTGGGTCTCTCTGGTGGAGGAGGGTGGATTCGAACCACCGTAGGCGTAAGCCAACAGATTTACAGTCTGCCCCCTTTAGCCACTCGGGCACCCCTCCGGAGAGCCTGTGACTATAACACGGTCGGCGTTCACGACAGGTGCCAGTCCACCGCGCCGCGGCCGCTGGCGGCCAGGAATTGGTTGGCCGCGCTGAAGTGTCCGCAGCCGATGAAAGGCAACGGCGGCCGGGCGGCTGACAGCGGCGACGGATGATTGCTTTGCAGCACGCGATGCAGGCCTAGGCCTTGCCCTCGCGGCAATCGCGCCTGCGCGTGCGCGCCCCACAGCATGAAGACCTTCGGTAATGGATCCAGCCACAAAACCTGACATATGGCGTCAGTGAGCGCGTGCCAACCTAGTTTGACGTGGCTGCCGGGGTGGCCGTCCTCGACCGTCAGCGAGGTGTTCAGCAATAGCACCCCGCGCTCGGCCCAGGGCAGCAGCGACGCACTGCCCTGGGGCGCCAGCGCCAGGTCGCGCTGCAATTCCTTAAAGATGTTGCGCAAGCTGGGTGGCACCCTTTGCCCGGCCGGCACCGAAAAGGCCAGCCCTTCAGCCTGCCCGGGCCCGTGGTACGGGTCCTGGCCCAGGATCAAGACCTTGGTAGCGGCCAGCGGCGTGACTTGCAGGGCGCGGAAGACCTGCGCCGGGTAGACCGTGGCGCCGGCTTCAACGCGCGCATCCACCGCAGTCAGCGTGGTGCGCCCCGAATCGCTCGCGCCGAAGCGCTGCAATAGCGGCTGCCAATCTGAAGAAACGCTGTCCAGTTGCGTCCGCAGTGGCGCGGTCAGCCGGTTCAAGCGAAGAGTTCCGCCAGCGCCACGCCGGGGTCTGGCGCGCGCATGAAGGCTTCACCGACCAGAAAGGCATGCACGCCGGCCGCGCGCATGCGCAACACGTCGGCGCGGGCCAGGATGCCGGACTCGGTGACCAGCAGCCGGTCCGCCGGCACCTGCGCCATGAGCGTTAGCGTGGTCTCCAGCGTGACTTCGAAGGTCTTCAGGTTGCGGTTGTTGATGCCCAGCAGCGGTGTCTTCAAGCGCAGCGCACGGCCCATTTCGGCAGCGTCGTGCACTTCCACCAGCACGCCCATGCCCAGCGAATGGGCGCAGGCCTCCAGATCGGCCATCTGCCCGTCGTCAAGACAGGCTGCGATAAGCAGGATGCAGTCGGCCCCCAGCGCACGAGCTTCCACCAGCTGGTATTCATCGACCATGAAGTCCTTGCGCAGCACCGGCAACGTGCACGCCGCGCGCGCCTGCTGCAGGAAGGCAGCAGAACCCTGGAAGAACCGCTCGTCGGTAAGCACGCTCAGGCAGGCCGCGCCGCCTGCCGCGTAGCTGGCGGCGATCTCGGCCGGCACAAAGTGTTCGCGCAGCACGCCTTTGCTTGGGCTGGCTTTCTTGACCTCGGCAATCACGGCCGCGCCGCCCGCCGCCATCCGCGTGCGCAGAGCAGCTTCGAAGCCGCGCACATCACCCCGCCCTTCGGCTTCAAAGCGCCAGCTCGCCAGGCTGCGCAGCGCCTTGGCCGCCGTGACCTCAATGTGTTTGACGGCGACTATTTCCTGCAGGATGTCGCCCATCAAGCCACCCTGAAGCGATTGCTGACACTGACGAACTGGCTCAGTTTGGCCATCGCCTTGCCCGAGGCCACCGCTTCACGTGCCCGCTTGACGCCATCGCTCACCGAAGCAGCCACGCCTGCGCAATAGAGCGCCGCGCCTGCATTGAGCAGCACGACATCGCGCACCGGCCCGTCCTCATTGGCCAGCGCGCGCTGGATGCACAGCACCGACTCTTCCTTGTTGGCCACCTTCAGCACCCGCGAGTCGTACACCGGCAGCCCGAAGTCGCTGGGGTGGACCACGTATTCGCGCACCTCGCCATCCTTCAATTCGCCCACCGCCGATTCGCCCGACAGCGACAGCTCGTCCATGCCGTTCATGCCGTAGACCACCATCACGTGGTCGCTGCCCAGGCGCTGCAGCACCCGCACCAGGATGCCGACGAGGTCGGGGTGGAAGACACCCAGCAGCTGGTTCGGCGCGCCAGCCGGGTTGGTCAGCGGGCCCAGGATGTTGAAGATCGTCCGCACGCCCAGTTCCTTGCGCACGGGTGCGGCGTGTTTCATTGCCGCGTGGTGGTTGGGCGCGAACATGTAGGCCACACCGGTCTCGTTCAGGCAGGTGGCAACCTGCTCTGGCGTCAACATGATGTTGGCGCCCAGCGCTTCCATGACGTCGGCAGACCCGCTGGTGGACGACACACTGCGCCCTGCATGTTTGGCCACCCGCGCACCGGCGGCCGCAGCGACGAAGACCGACGCCGTGCTGATGTTGAAGGTGTGCGAGCCGTCGCCGCCCGTGCCCACGATGTCCACCAGGTGCGTGCGGTCGGACACCGCCACTGGCGTGGCGAATTCGCGCATCACCTGCGCGGCGGCCGCGATCTCGCCCACCGTTTCCTTCTTCACGCGCAGGCCCATGCACAGCGCCGCGATCATCACCGGCGACATCTCGCCGCTCATGATGCGGCGCATCAGCGCCAGCATCTCGTCATGAAAGATCTCGCGGTGTTCGATGACACGGGTAAGGGCTTCGGTGTTGGTCATGCTCATCAAGATCCTCCTACAAGGTCGCACGAAGGATGGCCAGCGCGCGTTGAATGTCGTCGGCATTCACGTCCAGGTGGGTGACGAAACGCAGGCGGTACAGGCCTGTGCACAGCACGCCCGCCGCACGCAGACGCTCGACGACACCTGCAGCCTTATCAGACACCAGATCGACAAAGAGTATGTTGGTTTGCGGTGGCTGCACCGCGACCCCGCTCAGTCCCTGCAGGCCTTCTGCCAGCGCTCGGGCGTTCGCATGGTCTTCAGCCAGGCGATCCACGTGATGCTCCAGCGCATGCAGCGCCGCAGCCGCCAGCACACCGGCCTGCCGCATGCCACCGCCCAGCATCTTGCGGATGCGGTGCGCGCGCGCGATCAGTTCCCGCGACCCCGCCAGCGCTGAGCCCACCGGCGCGCCCAGCCCCTTGCTGAAGCAGACCGACACGCTGTCAAAGTGGCGGGCAATGTGCTGCACTGGCATTTCGCTGGCGACTGCGGCGTTGAACAGTCGAGCGCCGTCCAGGTGTGTCGCCAAGCCGTGCTGTCGGGCCAGTGCGGTCGCAGCGTCGATGTAGCCCAGCGACAGCACCTGGCCGCCCCAGGTGTTTTCCAGGGCCAGCAAGCGGCTCTTCGCAAAGTGCGCGTCATCGGGCTTGATGGCCGCTTCAATGTCGGCCAGCAGGATCGACCCGTCGGCCTGGTTCGGCAGCGGCTGTGGCTGGATGCTGCCCAGCACCGCTGCGCCACCGCCTTCCCAGCGGTAGGTGTGCGCCATCTGGCCGACGATGTACTCGTCACCGCGCTGGCAGTGCGCCATCAGCGCGCACAGGTTGCTCTGCGTGCCGGTGGGCACGAAGAGCGCGGCCTCCTTGCCCAACATGGCGGCGATGCGCGCCTGCAGCGCGTTGACGCTGGGGTCGTCGCCGAAGACATCGTCGCCCACTTCGGCCGCCGCCATGGCGGCCAGCATGGCGGGTGTGGGGCGGGTGACGGTGTCACTGCGCAGGTCGATCAAGCCAGTACTCATGCCCGCTCCAGAAAGTTTTTGAGCAGCGCGTGCCCGTGTTCACTCAAGATGGATTCAGGGTGGAACTGCACCCCTTCAACTGCGAGCTCACGGTGGCGCACACCCATGATCTCGCCATCCTCCGAGGTGGCCGTCACCAGCAAATCTGCAGGCAGCGAATCTCTGTCGATCGCCAGCGAGTGGTAGCGGATGACGCTGAACTGCTCCGGCAGGCCACGGAACACACCCTGCTGATCCGTGCGGATGGTGCTGGCCTTGCCATGCATCTGCACCTGCGCGCGCACCACCTTGCCACCCAGCGCCGCGCCGATGGCCTGGTGCCCCAGGCACACGCCCAGCAGCGGCACCTTGCCGGCAAAGAATTGAATGGCCTCGACGCAGATGCCAGCCTCGGCCGGTGAGCACGGGCCCGGCGACAGCACCAAATGGTCGGGCTTCAACTCGGCCATGGCCTCGACCGTGATCTGGTCGTTTCGGAACACGCGCACGTCCTGCCCCAGTTCACCAAAGTACTGCACCAGGTTGAAGGTGAAGCTGTCGTAGTTGTCGATCATCAGCAGCATGTGCGCTCTATCCTGTTGATTTCATTGGGTGTTCTTGCGAGCACCCACATTTCATACCCGCTTCGCCCTGCGATCGCCAGCCTCCGCATAGCCGCACTCGCACGGCATCTTGCCTTGTTAGCACCTGTCTGGAACCAACGGAACGAGGAGCCGCGCAAGACTCATCGGCCCCGCGCTCTTCAAGCCAGGCTCAACGTTGTCGAAATCAACAAGCAGAAGTAAGGTCGGAATGGCACTTCCTCCAGATAAGCATACTCGGCGCGCTTGCCGCAGGCCCGGGCATGGCGGTACGTCCGAGCTTGGTTCCGGTGCTTGCGATCCAGGCGGGCAAACTGACGTTCCTACAAGATGGTCACTGGGCTTTGCCCGGGGCGACGCGGCGTGCAGGCGCGGAGAGTACGTCACTTAAGCTCAAGCCTCGCCCAACGCCTTCGCCTGCTGCAGTTAAGTTCTTGCGCAGGTTCTCGGCCAGTTCGTGGGCGATCTTCTTCAGCGTCTCATCGGTCAGCTCGCGCACCGCAGATTCGTTGTTAGCCAGCGCGTCATAAAAGCGCCCCTCGTCTTCGGTCAGGCCGAGCTGCTCGCCGCGCGCCGCAGCCTCGCGGAACTTCTTGGCCATCTGCACCAGCTCTTCCATCACTTGCGCCGCTTCGATGGACCGGTTCTGGTAACGCTGCACCACATCGGTCAGCATGTCCGAGAACTTCTTGTTCTGGACCACATTGCCGGCGAAGCGTGACTTGATCTCGCATTCGAGCAGCCGCTCCAGCAATTCCACCGCCAGGTTGCGCTCGGGCAGGTTGCGCACCTCAGCCAGGAACGCGTCGTCGAGGATGCCGATGTTCGGCTTGTCCAGGCCCACGGCGTCGAAGATGTCGACCACCTCTTCGGACACCACGGCCGCGCTGATGATCTGGCGGATGGCCAGCTCGCGCGCCTCGTCGGTCTTCTTCTGCTGGCTGATCTCGCGCTTGGTCAGAATCACCTTCACGGCCTGGAAGAAGGCGAGCGTGCAGCACAGCGTGAAGGCCTTGCTCATCGCCAACGCCAGATCGGCGAAGCGCTTCTTGCCGTCCTGGATGCCCAGCAGGACGCCAATCAGCGAGAGTTCAAGGACGACCTTCTGGACTATTAGCCCGAGGACGGCAAGCGCGACGACAGCGACTTGAGCGGGGCCATCCGCTAGGACATGCGTGTGGATGCTAACGGCCAGGAAGCGCTGCTTGATGAGTTGCAGCACCGAGTCTGGGAGGAACAGTCCCGCTGCCGCAGGAACTTGGCGCAGCGGTTCTGCGAGCAACGCCAAGGCGTGTGCTTCCTGGACGAGCACCCTGGTGATGATCCAACCCGCTGCATTGCGCGACATGGAGGGCGACGGGCTGTTGTAGCGGTGAGAATAAAAGCCTCAGCGATGCCGGCCGTGCCGCATCGCTTCATGCCGGCCTCTCGCAAAGCCCCGCAAAGCAAACGCCTCGCAGACAGCGCGAAAGACCGCACGGTGAAGAAGGCACCCAGCGCAGTCCGCCTGTCCCGCACCTGCCCGACCTTGTCGGGACAGCGCATCAAGCCAGATGAATCGGCACGGCACACTGCGCCCACGATGCAGCAACTTGACATCTTTGCCGACAGCCGCGACCGCGTGCTGCTCAATACCCTGGCCGATTCGCTGATGCTCGGGGGTGGCGAGTCCACCCACGCTGCCCTGGCAGCCCTGCGCAGCAAATTCCCGGACGACCGCCACCTCGGCCCAGCGGCCCTGCTGATCACGGCGCTGGATGAAGAAATCCGGGCGGGTGAAACGCCCGTGGCAGACGCGAGCGCTGCGCTGGCAGCACACCGCCACATCGGCACCGCGTTGCACGACGCCGCCCACACCGTGCTGGGTCATGAGGCTGCACCGCAATGGCTGCGCAGCCGCTGGCAAAGCCTGGCCCGCCGCGCCCGCGCGCTGCCTTTCGACCCGCCAAACGCCGACGCCCATGCCGCTGCGCTGTGGCTGCAAGGCCGCTCATGGGCCGAAACGGCCGAGGCCGTGCGCGGCATCGAATCGTGGCGCCGCAAGCCGCAAACACTGGCCTGGATGGCGCAGGCCAGTTGGCACGTGTCAGGCCCCGACAGCGCCTGGCCGCTGCTGGCTGAGCTGGCCTGGTTGGCGCCGCAGCGCATGCCAACGCTGGTGGCGGTGTTGCCCGATGCACGGCTGCACAAGCTGGCGCGGAAATTTGAACGTGTTTTTGACAGCGCACCCGACTGGGCCTGGTGGCCCGCCTGGTTGCTGGTGGAGCAACCGTTGTTGGCCGACCCGCTGGACGCCGCTCGCTCCGTTGCGGAAGCCGCGCCGGAGCACGGTTTCAAGGTCGTGCTGTCGTTGTTGCGGCTGGAGCGGCGGGGCCGCCACGCAGACATCGTGGAGCACCGCCGGCAGTTGCAAGCGCTGCACCCGGCGCTGTTTGCGATCTACATGAGCACGCGCTGAAAGCGCTGCGCGCCAGACGCTTCAGAACCCCTCTTCCACAAGTTCCGCCGCGCGGATGAGCGCGCGTGCCTTGTGCTCGGTTTCCCTCCATTCCATCTCGGGCACGCTGTCTGCCACCACGCCTGCCGCCGCCTGCACGTACAGCGTGTTGTCCTTGACGATGCCGGTGCGGATGGCGATGGCCACGTCCATGTCGCCGGCAAAGCTCAAGTAGCCGCAGGCGCCGCCGTAAATGCCGCGCTTGACGGGTTCCAGTTCGTCGATGAGTTCCATCGCGCGCACCTTCGGCGCGCCGGTCAGTGTGCCGGCCGGAAACGTGGCGCGCAGCACGTCGAGGTTGCTTGTGCCTGGTTTGAGCAGGCCTTCGACGTTGCTGACCAGGTGCATGACGTGCGAATAACGCTCGACGACAAACGCTTCTGTGACCTTGACGCTGCCGGTCTGCGCGATGCGGCCAATGTCGTTGCGCGCCAGGTCGATCAGCATCAGGTGTTCGGCGCGCTCCTTGGGGTCGGTGGACAGCTCCTGCTCCAGCACCTTGTCGAGCTCGGGCGTGGCGCCGCGCGGGCGCGTGCCGGCCAGCGGGCGGATCGTCACCTTGCTGCCAGCCGGCGTGTGCTCTTGCCGCACCAGAATTTCGGGTGAAGCACCGACGATCTGGAAGTCGCCCATGTCGTAGAAGTACATGTAGGGCGACGGGTTCAGCGACCGCAGCGCGCGGTACAGGCTGAGCGGGCTTTCGGTATATCTCTTCTTCAAACGTTGGCCGATCTGCACCTGCATCATGTCGCCTGCAGCGATGTACTCCTTGCTCTTCAGCACTGCGGCCAGATAGTCGGCCTTGCTGAAGTCGCGCTCCACCGCATACGAAGGGCCGCGCTTCACGGCCGGTGCGCTGACGCTGTAGCGCAGCTTGTCCACGAGCTCGCTCAATCGTTTTTTGCCGTTGAAATAGGCTTCGGGCCGCGACGGGTCGGCATAGACGATCAGGTAGAGGCGCCCCGACAGGTTGTCGATGACGGCCAGCTCTTCGCACTGCAGCAGCAGGATGTCGGGCGTGTCGATGCCGCCTTCCTTCCAGGTCGCGGCCAGCTTGGGTTCGATGTAGCGCACGGCGTCGTAGCCGAAGTAGCCCGCCAGCCCGCCGCAGAAGCGCGGCATGCCGGGGCGCAATGCAACCTTGAAGCGCTTCTGATAGGTCTCGATGAAGTCGAGCGGGTTGCCTTCAGACACCTCCACCACCTGGCCATCGGTCACGACCTCGGTCTTGAAGCCACGGGTGCGCAGCAGCGTGCGCGCCGGCAGGCCGATGAAGGAATAGCGGCCGAAACGCTCGCCGCCGACCACGCTTTCCAGCAAGAAGCTGTGCTTGGCGCCACCGGCCAACTTGAGGTACAGCGACAGTGGCGTTTCAAGGTCGGCGAAGGCTTCCGCCATCAGCGGAATGCGGTTGTAACCCTGGCTGGCCAGGCTCTGAAATTCAAGTTCAGTGATCACGTTTCACACCTCTACACAAGGGCCGCAGCGTGGGCGCTGGACGGCTTCAGCATCGGGGTGGCCACGAAAGGGGCCAGTCACCCTTCAAATGCAACTCAGATGCAACTCAGTTGCAACTCAGTTGCAGCTTGGTTGCAGCTCAACCGCAAATGAGCAAGCGCCGCCAGGGCCAGGCGCCCAGGCCACGGAGACCCGGCCGGCGGACGGCTTTGGTGTGCAGTGGAGAAGCGTTCACTTGGCAAGTCTAGCAGCCACCCCGATGCTGCCAGGCCGCCGCGGCGCCAGGCTTTCGGTTTGGCAAATCCGAATCCCAAACCTATGTTTCATCGCACCAGTTTGCGCTTGGCGGCCTGTTGAATTCTTCACCGCGCGGGTCCACGTCAGACTGGGCAATTGACCCGCTGACACTGGCCTGAAAGACTCGCTCTTGGGATTGGGCGCGCGGCTGCCGCGCTGCGCAGGGTCGGGTCGGGTCGGGTCGGGTCGGGCGCGTTTTGATCGCGTTTTGATCGCGTTTTGATCGCGTTCACAGCCCGCCCGCCCGCCCGCCCGCCGGCCTTGCCATACCCACCCATGTGAGGGGGGCCGAAACGCCGGTGCCCCGCTTAGATTCGCCGGGCGCTGCAAGGACCACCCTCAAACGTCCACGCGCTGGCCAGGGAGGCTAACAATGATGTTGCACTGCAAGTTGCCGTTGATCGGCAGGACACTGTCGCGGTTTGTGTCGCGCTCATTCTCGCGGTCCCTTTCGCGGTCCCTTCCAATTTGCGCGCTGGTCCTTGCAGCGTTGATGGCCACTGCGCTGCCCGCCCATGCGCAGCGCACCGTCACCGCCACCGGTTTGGGCAACGGCGGCTTTGCAGTCACACCGGTGGACTCTGTGCACACCTGCGCCAATGGCGACATGGGCGCCGATGCCTGCGCTGGCGCCTTCAGTTACGGTGAAGATTCGGCAGCCGTGGACAGCATCGTGTCGGCCTACCGCGGCGCGCACCCCAGCAACGTCTGGGGCACCGCCACGGTGGAGACGAGCATTGGCGGTGCGAGCAGCACCACCGGCTTGTTCGACTACGGCGGCAGCCTCTTCGGCGGCCTGCGCTTCCAGCAGGAACTGCGCGGCCACTTCGTGGTGGTTCTGTCAGGCCGCTGGGCATCAACGTCCATCGGCGGAGGCGCCTACCTGCGCGAACCCTTCAGCGCCTACTACCTGTTCGACGACGTGGTGGCTGAAGCTTTCTCGGTCGCGGCCCCGAACTACCTGCGCTGGGACTTGAGCGAAGGCCCGGCCCCCGACGTGACCCCGGGCGTGCTTGATTTCTACGGCATGCGCGGCCTGACGGTGGACCGGGTGTCGATCTACCTCTACGCGCCGGCCACCATTGGCAACGGCGTGCCCGAACCCGGCTCACTTGCGCTTGCAGGCTTGGCGCTGGTGGCAGCGGCCTTCGCTGGCG
>JAYSYB010000054.1:0-2436 GCA_043716775.1 Rubrivivax sp. | reverse complement strand
TTTGCCCGGTGACGTAGCCGGCGTGCATGCTGCACAGGAAGGCGCACCAGGCGCCAAATTCTTCGGCGGTGCCGAAGCGGCGGGTCGGGTTCAGCAGGCGCCTTTCATCCAGCAGCGTTTCAATGCTCTTGCCGGCCTTGGCCGCCGCACCCGCTGCTGTGCCGCGCAGGCGGTCGGTGTCAAAAGGCCCCGGCATCAGGCTGTTGAGCGTGACGTTCCTGGACGCCAGCTTGGGCTGCCGCGCCAGGCCGGCGACAAAGCCCGTCAACCCCGACCTGGCACCGTTGCTCAAGCCCAAACTGTCGATGGGCGCCTTCACCGCGGCCGACGTGATGTTGACCACGCGTCCGAAGCCGCGCGCGGCCATGCCGTCCACGGTGGACTTGATCAGTTCAATGGGTGTCAGCATGTTGGCGTCCAGTGCCTTGATCCACGCATCACGGTCCCAGTCGCGAAAGTCGCCTGGCGGCGGACCGCCCGCGTTGTTGACCAGGATGTCCACTTGCGGGCAAGCTGCCAGCGCGGCCGCGCGGCCAACCGCTGATGTGATGTCACCCGCCACGGCCACCACCTGCACACCGGGCGCCAGCGCACGCAGTTCTGCGGCCGTCGCCTGCAGCGCTTCTTCACCGCGCGCAGTGATGACCACGTTGACGCCCTCTTGCGCCAGTGCTCGCGCGCAGCCCTTGCCCAGACCCTTGCTGGCCGCACATACCAGAGCCCACTTTCCGTTGATGCCCAGGTCCATGTTTGTTCCGCTTTGACGAGTGAATTTGGTTCGCCGCGCGGCGCGCAGCCTTGGGCCATTGTGAAGTCAGATCAGCGCGAGGTGGGCTACGCCGTCTGGGACCGCGCCCGTTGCAAGCTTGTGGTCCAGGTGGCGAGTTGGCCCTTGTTCGCACGGGTCAGCGCCAGCAGACAGCTGTCGGTGACATGGGCATGGCTGGACAGCAGCGATGCGTCAATGAATTTGTGGTCGGCAAGACTGATGCTGTCGGGCCAGAACCCATGCCCGGGCATGGCGCGCATCGCAGCCAGCGCGTCGGCCACCGTGCCGGGTGGCCCTGGAGAGTTCGGATACTTCGGGTGCCCGACGATCCGCAGCAGCCCGTTTTCGGTGATCGGGCAGGTGGCAAAGGACTTGCGGCCTGCGCGGGCAAACCACGCGTGAACGTCGTCATGTTGAACATCCGCCGGGTCCACCAGCGCGATCAGGACATCGACTTCGAGCAAAACGGGTCACGGCTGCTCGTCACGAAGTTGATTCACAAACTCGAGCATGACCGACCGCGCGTTCTTGCTGTTTGGCAGCATCTCGCATCAGGTGCGCTGCTCTGCGGCCAGCCCATGGCGCAGACCCGCTTGCGTCCCCCACGCCAACAGCCACACCCCCACCAACACCAGCGCCGTCCCCGCGCCCACCCACGCATTGAACGGCTCCCCCAGGATCACCACGCCCATCAGGATGGTCGAAAGCGGCCCGATCATCCCTGTCTGCGCCGTCACAGTCGCACCCACACGTTCAATGGCCAACATCACCATCAGCACCGGCGCAAAGGTGCAAAGCGTCGCGTTCAGCACAGACAGCCACACCACCTGCGGCGCGACCAGGGCGGCGTCCAACGGGCGCAGCAGCACAAACTGCAGGATGCACAGCACGCAAGCCACCGACGTGGCCCAGCCAGTCAAGCGCAGGGCGCCCAGGCGCTTGACTTCGGCGCCGCTGAAGACAAGGTACGCGGCATAGCTCAGCGCGCTGCCGAAGACCAACGCCGCGCCCTTGAGCGTGTCGGCACCCGTCAGGTTGGCCTCGTGCCCAAAGACCAGCAGCACGCCGCAGTAGCTGACCGCCAGCGCCAGCAGCTGGCGGGGCTGCACGCGGCGCTTGTAGAGCAGTGCGCCCATAAAGAGCACGATGGTGGGGTTGAGGTACAGGATCAACCGCTCCAGGCTGGCGCTGATGAATTGCAGCCCGGCAAAGTCAAGGTAACTGGCCAGGTAGTAGCCGCTGAAACCCAGGCCGCTGACCACCGCCAGGTCGCGCCGCGTCAGCGGCGGCTTGCCCCGACCGGCCCACCAGGCCAGGGCCAGGAAGAGCGGCAGCGCAAAGAGCATGCGGTACATGATCAGCGTGACCGCGTCCACACCGTGGCGGTAAGCCAGCTTGACGATGATGGCCTTGGCTGAGAACGCGATGGAGCCGGCTGCCGCCAGGGCCAGGCCGCTGCCCATGTGCCCTGCTGGCGATGCGGGCGGTGCCGGCGTTGCGGTGCTGCCGGTGGTGTGAGTGGTGTCGCCTTTGCTCAAGCGCTAGCCTGGTCTTCAGCGGCGCGCCGCTCCAGC
This sequence comes from Rubrivivax sp., assembly GCA_043716775.1. Classification (GTDB taxonomy): domain Bacteria; phylum Pseudomonadota; class Gammaproteobacteria; order Burkholderiales; family Burkholderiaceae_C; genus Rubrivivax. The sequence goes on along the minus strand of JAYSYB010000054.1, from coordinate 93 downwards.
ATCCACAGCGTGTCGTGCTGCTGAAAACCCACCTGGCGGTAGATGCCAATCGCCACGTCGTCGGCGTCAGCGCCCATCACCAGCGTGTGCCAG
>JAYSYB010000530.1:0-3298 GCA_043716775.1 Rubrivivax sp. | reverse complement strand
GCCATCGGGCAAGTGCTTGCCCAGTTTCTGGATGTGGTCACCCAGGCTCTTCATGACCCGTTCGCGGTCAACGCCGCTGCGGCCGGCGTCGGCGTAGGTGTCGGGCTTGAGCCATTGCACTTCGACGCTGCCGGCGGCTTGGGCTGGCGGGGCTGCAAAACCCAAGCACAGCGTGGCAGCAAGCAAAGCCTGGAAGACGGTGTTCATGGGCCACTCCTTCAGGGCAATCCACACCGTGCCATGGTGCGCCATTCGGTATCTTTTGCGTGCTGGCGGGCAGCGCCTTTTGTCACCTTTACGCAGGCGACCAGCTGTCCTTCAGCGTCGTGATGCGGTTGAACACCGGCCGCTCGGTGGTGTGGTCATTGCAGTCAGTGATGAAGTAGCCGTGGCGTTCAAACTGGAAGCGCTGCTCGCGTGCCGTGCCCGCCAGGCCGGGCTCCAGATAGGCGCTGACGACCTGCTTGCTGCGCGGGTTGAGCACGTCGCGGAAGTCGCGGCCGCCGGCCTCGGGTTGGGCTTCGGTGAAGAGGCGGTCGTACAGCACCACGGTGGCCGGCAGTGCGTCGTGTGCCGACACCCAGGTGATGGTGCCCTTGACCTTGACGGCGTCGGCGCCCGGCGTGCCGCTGCGGGTGTCGGGCACCACGCGCGCCAGCACGCGGGTGACGCGGCCATCAGCGTCTTTTTCACAGCCGGTGCATTCGACGACCAGGCCGTACTTCAGCCGCACCTTGTTGCCGGGCACGACGCTGCCGTCAGCTTGCGTCCTGGGGGGATACAGACGAAAGAATCCTTTGACCGGCACTTCGGCAAAGTCGTCGCGTTCAATCCACACCTGTTCAGACAGGCCGAAGTGGCGCAGGCCTTGTTCAGGATGCTGCGGGTGCACGGGCGCATGGCAGGCTTCGATGTGCGACGCGTCGCCGAAGACTTCGGCCCAGTTGGTGAGGTGCAGCGGCACCGCGTCCAGCACCGCCATCGCGCGCGGCGCCTGGCTGTCCAGGTCACTGCGCAAGCAACCGTCCAGCACCGCATAGTCGAGCCAGATGTTCGTCTTGCTGGCGCCCGTGCCGTCGGCCATGGCGCGGATGCTCGCGGGCGTGTAGCCGCGGCGCCGCATGCCAAAGAGCGTGGGCATGCGCGGGTCGTCCCAGCCGCTGACGATGCGCTCTTCCACCAGCGCGCGCAGCTTGCGTTTGCTGGTGACGACGTAGCTCAGGTTCAGGCGCCCAAATTCGTACTGGTGCGGCAGTGGCCGCGCCAGCAAACCCAGCGTGGCCAGGTTGTCCAGCAGCCAGTCGTAGAAGGGGCGCTGATCTTCAAATTCCAGCGTGCACAAGCTGTGGGTGATGCCTTCCAGCGCGTCCTCGATCGGGTGCGCGTAGGTGTACATCGGGTAGATGCACCAGCGGTCACCGGTGTTGTGGTGCGTGGCGCGCTTGATGCGGTACAGCGGGGGGTCGCGCAGGTTGATGTTGGGGCTGGCCATGTCGATGCGCGCGCGCAGCACGGCGGCACCGTCGGCCAATTCACCCAGGCGCATCTGCTCGAAGCGGGCCGCGTTTTCAGCCGGGGTGCGGCAGCGGAAGGGGCTGTCGGTGCCGGGTGTGTTGAAGTCGCCGCGATGCTTGCGCAGGTCTTCGGCGCTTTGCTCATCGACATAGGCCAGGCCGGCGCCGATGAGTGCCACCGCCGCGCGGTGCATGAAGTCGAAGTAGTCGCTGGCGTAGTAGAGGTGTGCGGTCCTGACCCCATCACGCTCGACCGCCCAGTCGAAACCGAGCCAGCGCACGGCTTCGATGATGGCGTCGACGTATTCCTACTCTTCTTTTTCAGGGTTGGTGTCGTCGAATCGCAAGTGGCACACGCCACCGAAAGCCTGCGCCAGGCCAAAATTCAGGCAGATAGCCTTGGCGTGGCCGACGTGCAGGTAGCCGTTGGGCTCGGGCGGAAAGCGGGTGCGGATGCGCGCCGGGTCGGGGGCTCCAGCGCGGTGGTGCGCGGCGTCGCCAGGGCTGCCGCCAAAGCGGCGGCCGGCCAGCGCGCCGGACTCCAGGTCGCGTTCAATGATGCCGCGCAGAAAGTTGCTGGCGGGCGGGGTTGCGGCCAGTTTTGCGTTGTCTTTGACGGTGTCGTGGGCCATGCGCGCGCGGGTTAGCGAGGTGCAGCGAAAGAGCCGCAAATGTGCAGCAAAGTGGCTGCGGATTCTATCGAGCGCTGTGCGTGGTCTGCGCAGGGAACCAGCGCATCGACGGCCACACGAACAGCAGCGCCAGCAGCGTGCCGCCGGCCACGTCCAGCGCCACGTGCTGCTTGATGGCCATCGTCGAGTAAATGATCAGCAGCACCCACAGCGCATTCACCGCACGCAGCGGCCACGGCGCAGCAAACTGGCGCAACAGGCGGTCGATCCAGAAAGCGCTGAAGAGCGCGGTGGCCACGTGCAAGGACGGGCAGGCGTTGCCCGCTGCATCCACGCCCTGCAGCAGTGCGAATCCGGGGTGCAACGCCACGTCCACCGGCAGCACGGGTTGCGGCACAGCGGTGGGGAAGGCATAGAAGCACGCCAGACCCGTGACGCACAGTGCGCCTACCCACAGACCGTAGGCCACCAGTTGACGCAAGCTGGGCAGCAGGCCGGCCGGAATACCCACATAGACCCACAACGACACATAGGCCACCAGCGCCAGGGGTTGGAAGCCAACCCACTGGTCCAGAAGCGTCAGCGGCATCTCGGTGACGGGCCGCACCGGATGCCGCAAGACATGGAAGTAGCCGATGAAGAACAGCCACATGAAGCCCGAGACGCCAACGAACTTGAGCCAGAAGCGGCGCCGCATTTGGCGTCCCATCTCCTCGCGCCAAGACGCTGACCGTGCGGGCGTGGCTGATGCGGGCAGAAGGGAAGGCAGGGCTTTCCGGCTTGTCGACAAGGCAGGGGCGCGTTGGCGCAGGGTCGTGGCGGCTGGAGCCTACCACCCGGCCTGCCGTCCGGCCGACCCACCGCTGTCGTGATAATCACACGCAGCGCTCGGGTTCCGAGGGCCGCCCACCTACCCACCTCCCGGAAACCGCTCCCCATGATCTTGGCGCACCTGTCTTCCGCTTCGGCCCCTCAGCGCATGCTGCGACTGCTGGGCATCTGCTGCATCGCCATGCCCCTGGCCGTGCTGGCGCAGACCCCCGAGTCCACCAACGCGCCCAACGCCTCACATACCCCCAGCGCCATCGAACCGCTGTGGGAACTGGGCATGGGCGTCGGCGGCCTGCGGCTGCCGCACTACCGCGGCAGCGA
>JAYSYB010000529.1:0-9991 GCA_043716775.1 Rubrivivax sp. | reverse complement strand
ACCTTAGTGGCATCGGCGCCCCAGTTTTCCAGGTCGATCACGGCTTCGGGGGTGGCGACGTTGCCGGCAATCACAAAGGTTGTCGGCAGCTTCGCCTTAATGTGCTCGATGGTCTTGCGCACGCTCTCCGCATGGCCGTGGGCAATGTCGATGGTGATGTAGTCGGCACCCACGCCGTCGGCGGCGAGGCGGTCGATGACGGCAAAGTCTGCCGGTTTCACGCCAGAACTCAGCGACACGAAGAGGCCGCGTTCGCGCATGCGCCGGGCATAGGTGACCGCGTCGAGATCGAAGCGGTGCATGACATAGAAGTGGCCGCTGGCGGCCAGCATCTGGCTGATGGGCTCGTCGATCACGGTCTTCATGTTCGCCGGCACCACCGGCAGCTTGAAGCGCCGGCCGCCGAAGTCCACCGAGGGGTCGCATTCGCTGCGGCTGTCGACGCGGCATTTGCGCGGCAGCAGCAGGATGTTGTCGTAGTCGAAGATTTCCATGTTCAGGCTCCGGTGGGGTTGGCAGCTCATGAGCAAATGTGGCTCTGCCGCTCTTGCGCATTCCCCTCGGCGGGCGGACGACGCAGCCGTCGGCTTGAGGGCTCTTGACCCGGCAAAAAACGGGGGTGCCTGGCCAGAATGTGACCGCTCTGAGAAATTCTACGCGGCGCGGTGCCCCTGCAAGGGCGGCGGCAAGGCACGCGCAGGTTTTCATTCCAGTTCTGCACGCAGCGGCCGAAACCCAGTGGTGGCCGCGTCGGTCACGCCTGCCGCGAACCCGAATGACCAACGCCCTCTTGGCCCACTGGCGCACTGCGTGGCGGGCAGCCAAGCAACCGCTGCAACCGCTGCAGCCGCTGCAGCCGCGAAGTGCGGCCTTGCAGAGCGGCGCCTTGCAGCTGATGCACTTGTTTGAAAACTCCGCCAGCGGCGTGCTGACCTGTGGCCATGACGGCACCGTGCTGCTGTGCAGCCCGGTGGCCGCCCGCCTGCTGGCGGCCACGCCTGAAGCCGTGTGTGAGAAGGGCATCGAACACTGGCTGGCGCCGCTGGTGGACTGCAGCCAACCCGAGGGGACGCTGCTGGCGAGCGGCGAGTGGGAAACCCTGGCGCAGCGCGCTGACGGCTCGGAATTCCCGGTCGAGCTGACAGTGAGCGAGACGGTGCTGGACGGCACGCCGCAGTTCATCCTGATCGTGCGCGACATCACCGACCGCAAACTGACGCAAGAGCGCCTGAGCTTCCTGGCCAACTTCGACAGCCTCACCGGCCTGCCCAACAGGGTGCTGTTCCGCGACCGGCTGGAACAGGCCATGGCGCGTGCGCGCCGCAGCGCTGAGCCGATGGCGCTGATGTTCCTGGACCTGGACCACTTCAAGGTCATCAACGACAGCCTGGGCCACGAGGTGGGCGACCAGTTGCTGCGCCGGGTGGCAGAACTGCTCAAAGGTTGCCTGCGTTCGGAGGATTCGGTGACGCGCACCACGGGTGGCGAGACCTTCACCGTGTCGCGCCTGGGCGGCGACGAATTCACCGTGATCGCCGAACACCTGGGCAGCGCCGAAGACGCCGCTCACATCGCGCGCCGCATCCTGGACGCGCTGGAGTCACCGATCCAGATGCTGGAGCACGAACTGCACGTGTCGGCCAGCATCGGCATTTCGATGTACCCCAGTGGAACCATCGACAACGTCAGCGACCTGGACGGCCTGGTGCGCCACACCGACATGGCCATGTACCGCGCCAAGGCCATGGGGCGCGGCACCTTCAGCTTCTTCAGTGAAGAACTCAGCAACGAAGTGGCCGCGCGGCTGCTGCTGGAAAGCCAGCTGCGCCGGGCCTTGGAACGCCAGGAATTCGTGCTTCACTACCAGCCCAAGGCGAGCCTGGAGACGGGGCAGATCACCGGCGTGGAAGCGCTGATCCGCTGGCATGCACCGGGCCGCGGTCTGGTGCCGCCGGACCGCTTCATCCGCGTGCTGGAAGACAGCGGCCTGATCCTGCCCGTGGGCGCGTGGGCCATCCGCACCGCTTGCGCGGAACTTGCCACCTGGGACCGCGCGGGCCTGCCACCCATGTCGCTGGCGGTGAACCTGTCGGCACGCCAATTCCGCCAGCCCTACCTGGCGCGTTTCATCGAAGACGCATTGCAAGAAGCAGGCATCAACCCCCGGCGGTTGGAAGTCGAGTTGACCGAAAGCCTGCTGATGGAAGACAACGAAGCCACCCGCGGCGTGCTGGCGGCACTGGCGGCCATGGGGGTGCGCGTGGCGATGGACGACTTCGGCACCGGGCACTCGTCGCTGAGCTACCTGAAGCGCTTCGACATCGACACGCTGAAGATCGACCGGTCCTTCGTCAGCGAACTGCCGCACAACCCGGAAGACAAGGCCATTGCCACTGCCATCGTCGCCATGGGGCACAGCCTGCACATGCAGGTGGTGGCCGAAGGCGTGGAGACGCAGGCGCAAGCAGACTGCCTGCGTGAGCTGGGCTGCGACGAAATGCAGGGCTACTTGCTCAGCCGGCCATTGCAACCCGCAGCACTGCTGGCCTGGGTGGCGCAGCGCCTCACCGACCAGCAGCGGCGCGATTCGGCCTTTCGCTTCCAGGACAGCGGGCCGATCACGCTGCTGAGTCTGGATTCGCTCGAAGACATGGATTCGCTGGAGGCGCCGCTCGCGACGCGGTATTGATGCCGGCGTCTTGAAGCCAGTGTCTTGAAGCTGGGGCGGGCTCCTAGAATCGGTTGATGAATGAAGCCCGGGGTGAAGCCCTTTCTGCCGTCGATTCCCGCCTCCTGCAGGGCCTCAACCCCGAACAACTTGCCGCAGTGACTTTGCCGGCCGTGCCGTCGCTGATCCTGGCCGGCGCCGGGTCGGGCAAGACGCGGGTGCTGACGACGCGCATCGCCTGGCTGCTGCAGACCGGCCAGGTTTCGCCTGGTGGTGTGCTCGGCGTGACCTTCACCAACAAGGCCGCCAAAGAAATGCTGACGCGCCTGTCGGCCATGCTGCCGGTGGCTGTGCGCGGCATGTGGATCGGCACCTTTCATGGTCTGTGCAACCGCTTTCTGCGCGCGCACTGGAAGCTGGCGGGCTTGAGCCAGGGATTTCAGATCCTGGACAGCAGCGACCAGCTCTCAGCCGTGAAGCGCGTGATCAAGGCGATGCAGCTGGACGAAGAACGCTTCGTGCCCAAGCAGGTGACGTGGTTCATTGCCGGCAGCAAGGAAGAAGGCAAGCGGTCGCGCGACGTGGAGTTGCGCGACGAGCAGACGCGCAGGATGGTGGAGATCTACCAAAACTACGACGACCAGTGCCAGCGCGAAGGCGTCGTCGATTTTGCAGAGCTGATGCTGCGCACCTACGAGCTGCTGCGCGACAACGACCCGCTGCGCGAACACTACCAGCGCCGCTTCAGCCACGTGCTGGTGGATGAGTTTCAGGACACGAATCGGCTGCAGTACGCGTGGCTGAAGATGTTCGCACCGCCGGGGGGAAGTCAGGGCGTGTTCGCCGTCGGCGACGATGACCAGAGCATCTACGCCTTCCGCGGCGCCCGCGTCGGCAACATGGCCGACTTCGAGCGCGAATTTCGTGTCCAGCGCGTCGTCAAACTGGAACAGAACTACCGCAGCAGCGGCCACATCCTGGACGCCGCGAACGACCTCATCAGCCACAACCAGCAGCGCCTGGGCAAGAACCTGCGCACCGACGTTGGCGCGGGCGAACCGGTGCGCGTCTATGAATCGACCAGCGACTTTGCCGAAGCGCAGTGGCTGCTGGAAGAGATCCAGCAGCTGCACCGCAGCGGCCTGGCGCGCAGCGAAGTCGCGCTGCTCTACCGCAGCAATGCGCAGAGCCGGGTGCTGGAAAGTGCGCTCTTCAACGCTGGCATGCCGTACCGCGTGTATGGCGGCTTGCGCTTCTTCGAGCGCGCTGAAGTCAAACACGCGCTGGCCTACCTGCGCCTGCTGGAAAACGTCAGCGACGACACCAGTTTCCTGCGCGTCGTGAACTTTCCGACGCGTGGCATTGGCGCGCGCAGCATCGAACAGCTGCAGGACGCCGCGCGTGCCAGCGGGCGCAGCCTGGCGCAGAGTGTGGGCGCTGTGCCGGGCAAGGCGGGCGCCAACCTGCAGGCCTTTGTGGCGCTGGTGGACGGCATGCGCGAAGCGACCAAGGGCCTGACGCTGCGCGAGATCATCGACCACGTGCTGGCACAGACCGGCCTGGTCGACTTCTACCGCGCCGACAAGGAAGGCCAGGACCGCGTCGAGAACCTGGAAGAGCTGGTCAACGCGGCCGAGAGCTTCGTGACGCAGGAAGGCTTTGGCAAGGACGCGGTGGCGCTGCCGATCGACGAACAGTCGGCTGCAGAAGTCGCCGCACCCGACGCGGAAACCGGCGAGATCATGTCGCCATTGGTCGCCTTCCTGACCCACGCGTCACTGGAAGCCGGCGACAACCAGGCCCAGGCCGGGCAGGACGCGATCCAGCTGATGACGGTGCATTCCGCCAAGGGCCTGGAATTCGACGCGGTCTTCATCACGGGCATTGAAGAAGGCCTGTTCCCGCACGAACAGAGCCTGTCGGACGCCGATGGTGTGGAAGAAGAGCGCCGGCTGATGTACGTGGCCATCACGCGGGCGCGCAAGCGGCTCTACTTGAGCTTCAGCCAGACGCGCATGCTGCACGGGCAGACGCGCTACAACGTGAAGAGCCGCTTCATCAACGAACTGCCTGAAGCGTCGCTCAAATGGATCACGCCGCGCAACCAGGGTTTTGGTTCGGGCTATGCGCGTGAATACCAGCAGGCCTGGCAGCGGGGCAGCGGTTTGAGCGGCATCGTCGGGGCGGGGCGTGTGGACCCGTCTTTCGCACCGTCATTCGCACCACCGCCGCCGATGATGCCGACCGCCGCATCGATCGCCGGTTCACACGGCTTGCGCGTCGGCCAGACGGTGTTTCACGCCAAGTTCGGCGAAGGCGTGGTCACGACGCTGGAAGGCCGCGGCACCGAAGCCCGGGCGCAGGTGCAATTCGGGCGCCATGGCAGCAAATGGTTGGCGCTGGCCATCGCCAAGCTCACGCCTGTCGACTGACAACGATCAGAGGTCCGGCTGCGTCACTGCGTCGTCCGGCAGCGGCGGCGTGCCGCCGAAGCTGTCGTTGAAGGTGAACAGTAGCGAGACATAGAACACGGCCGAGAACACGAGCCCCGCCGGCACACCCAGCACACTGGCCAACTGTGCCATGCCCAAGAGGCCCAGCACCACGGCGGTGAGGATGCCGAAGAGCACGATCAGGCCGAACCAGCCCATCGAATAGACGAAGAAGGCGCCCTTGCTGCGCCACAGCGCCACAGTGCTTGAAAACAGCGCCTGGCCCACGCTGTGGCCGCCCCAATGCACAAGGGCAGGCGCATGCCAGAAGGGCACCGACAGCGCCGCGCCCAGGAAGACGCCCAGCAACGCGCCCGTGGCGACGCCGGGTTCCGCCAGCAGCGCGTCGATCTGAGGCTGCGCCGCGTCGCCCTTGGCCAGCAGCCCCTGCAAGCGGCCCCAGGCGCCGCCCGACACGGCGTCCGCCAGCCACAGGATCAAGAGCGCACAGACGCCGTAGCTGACGCACAGGATCAAGAGCGACCGCCGCCGCCGGGCGTCGGTGCGCAGCGGTTCAAGGTACTGGCGCGGGTGCACCGGGCCGTCGAGCAGCGCTGACTGGCTGGCCACCATGAACCCCAGGCTCAAGAGCGGCAGCGCCATCATCTGCACCAGGCCCCCGAGCAAGGGCACAGGCTGACCAGCAGCGCGCCGAAGAGAAACACCGCGAAGAGTGCGGTGAATGCCAGCGGCCGGCGCATGAACAGACGCCAGGAGTCGCCAATCCAGCGCGCGCCGCGTGCGGCTTCCACAGACTTCAGGGACAGGGCCATGTGTTCAGCGTCGGGTTCAATGGAAATTCAGACTCGGGTGCCAGGGCCGGGCGATGCGCGCACGCAGCACCCGCTCAAAATGGGTCGGGTCCTTGGGGCTGAGCATGGCCGCATCGCGCGGCAGGTGCCAGTCCCAGAGGCGGGAAATCCAGAAGCGCAGGGCTGCGGCGCGCAGCAGCGCCGGCAGGGCGCGCACTTCGCCGTGAGTAAGCGCGCGGGCGCGGTGGTAAGCGGCGACGAAGGCGGCGGCGCGGCTTTCGTCCAGCAGGCCGGTATCCAGGTCGACGCACCAGTCATTCAGGCACACCGCCACGTCAAAGAGCAGCATGTCGGTGCCGGCAAAGTAGAAGTCGAAGAAGCCGCATAGACGGTCGCCGCCCGCGGTGTCGTCGAACATGACGTTGTCGCGAAACAGGTCGGCATGGATGGGGCCGCGTGGCAGCGCCAAGCCGGCCGGGGACGCGGCGAAGTGCTGCTGGAAGGCGACTTCTTCGTCCAGCAACGTGGCCTGATCGGTGCTGAGGTGCGGACGGATCACCGGTGCGGTCTCGGCCCACCAGGCCAGGCCACGCAGGTGCGGCTGCGTCGGCCCGAAGCTGGCGCCTGCCGTGTGCATGCGCGCCAGCATGTGCCCCACCTGCGCCGCGTGCACCGCGTCAGGCCGCAAACGGTGACTGCCCGGCAGCCGGGTGGCAACGGCTGCTGGCTTGCCAGCCACCGTGTGCAGCAGGCCGCCGTCAGCAGCCGGCTGCGGTGCCGGCACCGGGATGCCTGCCAGCGCCAGGTGCTGCATCAGCAGCAGGTAGTAGGGCAGCTGCTCCGCCGGCAGGCGCTCAAAGAGCGTCAACACCCATTGCCCGCGCGCGGTGCAGGCGTAGTAGTTGGTGTTCTCGATGCCCGAGCGGATGCCCTGCAAGTCGGTCAGCGCGCCCAGGCTCAGGCGCTGGCAGAGTGCGTCGGCTTCCTCGAAGCGAACTTCGGTGTAGACGGCCATGCCGCAGCCTAGAAGTTGAAGATCGACCAGGCGCGGCGGCCGGCGTTGCCGCGCTCTTGCGACGGGTCGCGGCCGGGCGGTGCCACCTGAATCTCGTACGGCCTTGCGCCCCGCAACTTGCTCTGCACGGTGACGCGGCTGACCGCGCCGCCCTTGTGGGCCTCTTCGATGCGGGCGTTGTCGTCTTCGATGACCACGACGTGTGTTGCGGGCCCGGCTTGCGCCGTTTTTGCCCCGGCTGATGTTGAAGCCACTGAAGCCGCTGAAGCCGCAGCCTTGGCAGGGTTTGCAGCCTGCGCCCACGCAGCGCCGCCGCAGGCTGCGCAAAGCAGGCTCAACAAAAGGCGTGGGTACAACGACATCAGCCCGATTCTACGGGCGCGGCCCCGCCGGCATGTCGGCGCCACAATCCGCGCATGAGTGACAAAACGATGCTGCTGGTGGACGGTTCCAGCTACCTGTACCGCGCTTACCACGCCATGCCCGATTTGCGTTCAGCCGACGGCTTCCCCACCGGCGCCGTGCACGGCGTGGCAGCGATGATGAAATGGCTGCGTGAACGCTACCCGGCAGAGCACGCGGTGTGTGTCTTCGACGCCAAGGGCAAGACCTTCCGCGACGACTGGTACCCCGACTACAAGGCCAACCGCGCGTCGATGCCCGAACCGCTGGTGCAGCAGATCGAGCCCATCCACGAAGTCGTGCGGCTGCTGGGGTGGCCGGTGTTGATGGTGCCCGGCATCGAAGCCGACGACGCCATTGGCACGCTGGCCCGGGTGGCGGCGGCCAGTGGCCACAAGGTCATCATCAGCACCGGCGACAAGGATCTGGCGCAATTGGTGACGGCCGATGTCACGCTGATCAACACCATGGCCAAACCGCCCGAGCGGCTGGACATCGAAGGCGTGAAGGCCAAGTTCGGCGTGCCGCCGGATCGCATCGTCGATTACCTCACGCTCATCGGCGACAGTGTGGACAACGTACCGGGCGTGGACAAGGTGGGGCCGAAGACGGCGGTGAAGTGGATCGCCGACTTCGGTTCTCTGGACGGCGTGGTGGCTGCGGCCGACAGCATCAAGGGCGCCGTGGGCGAAAATTTGCGCAAGGCGCTGGACTGGCTGCCCACTGGGCGCAAGCTGATCACGGTGCTGACCGATTGCGATCTTGCTGGCCACGTGCAAGGCTGGCCTGGGCTGGACGCTTTGGGCTTGCGCGAAGTAGACCGCGAAGGCTTGCTCGATTTCTACCAGCGCTACGGTTTCAAGACCTGGCGCAAGGAACTGGAAGAGTCGCTGGGTGCGGCCGCCACGCCAGCCGCCGACGCGCCTGCTACAGCGCCGACCGCCATGGCCGTCGCGGTCGCCCGAGAGTACGAAACCATCACCACATGGGACCGCTTCGACGCCTGGATGGACAGGGTGCTAACGGCAGAACTGGTCGCCATCGACACCGAGACCGACAGCCTGGACCCAATGCGTGCGCAGATCGTCGGCATCAGCTTCGCCGTCGAGCCCGGCCGTGCCGCCTACGTGCCGCTGGCGCACAGCTACCCCGGCGCGGCAGACCAGTTGCCTTGTGCCCAGGTGCTGGCGCGCCTGAAGCCTTGGTTGGAAGATGCAGCGCATGCCAAGGTCGGCCAGAACATCAAGTACGACCTGCATGTGCTGGAAAACGCGGGTATCCGCGTGCGTGGCTACCGGCACGACACCCTGCTGCAGAGCTACGTGCTGGAAGCGCACCAGAAACACAGCTTGGAATCGCTGGCTGACCGCCACCTGGGCCGCAAGGGCCTGAGCTATGAGGACCTGTGTGGCAAGGGTGTGAACCAGATCCCCTTTGCACAGGTGGATATCACCCGTGCCGCCGAGTATTCGGGCGAAGACAGCGAGATGACGCTGCAGGTGCACCAGACGCTGTGGCCGCAGGTGCAGGCCGACGCCGGGCTGCAATTTGTCTATGAGCAGATCGAGCTGCCGGCGTCTGCGGTGCTGCAGCACATCGAACGGACGGGTGTGCTGATCGACAGTGCCGTGCTCGCGCGCCAGAGCCACGAACTGGCCGAGCGCATGGTGGCGCTGGAACAGGAAGCCTATGCACTGGCCGGGCAGCCTTTCAACATGGGGTCACCGAAGCAGATCGGCGACATCCTCTTCACCAAGCTTGGCCTGCCGGTGAAGAAGAAGACCGCCACCGGCGCGCCCAGCACCGACGAGGAAGTGCTGGCGGAACTGGCTGCCGACTATCCGCTGCCTGCGCGCATCCTGGACCACCGCAGCCTGGCCAAGCTCAAGGGCACCTACACCGACAAGCTGCCGCTGATGGTCAACCCGCAGAGCGGCCGCGTGCACACCAACTACGCCCAGGCGGTGGCGGTCACGGGACGGCTGGCCAGCAACGATCCCAACCTGCAGAACATCCCCATCCGCACGCCCGAGGGCCGGCGGGTGCGCGAAGCTTTCATCGCGCCGCCGAGGCATGTGCTGATGAGCGCGGACTACTCGCAGATTGAGCTGCGCATCATGGCCCACATCAGCGAAGACCCAGCGCTGCTGCGGGCGTTCGAGCGAGGCATCGACGTCCACAAGGCAACCGCGAGCGAGGTCTTTGGCACGCCCGTGGATGAGGTCAGCAGCGAACAGCGCCGCTATGCCAAGGTCATCAACTTCGGCCTGATCTACGGCATGGGTGCTTTCGGTCTGGCCAGCAATCTGGGCATTGAACAGAAGGCGGCGAAGGACTTCATCGACAAGTACTTCGCACGTTTTGCTGGCGTGAAACGTTATATGGATCAAACGCGCGTGTCAGCCAAAGAAAAAGGTTATGTTGAAACCGTTTTCGGCCGCCGCTTGTGGCTGCCCGAGATCAACAGCGGCAACGGCCCGCGCAAGGCCGGCGCCGAACGCCAGGCCATCAATGCGCCGATGCAGGGCACCGCAGCCGACCTGATCAAACTCAGCATGGTCACGGTGCAGCAGGTGCTGGACGCGCAGCAACGCGGCACCAGAATGATCATGCAGGTGCATGACGAACTGGTGTTCGAGGTGCCGCTGGACGAAGTGGAATG
>JAYSYB010000528.1:0-10032 GCA_043716775.1 Rubrivivax sp. | reverse complement strand
TGGCGTGTGGCGGATGGTGCGTGAAGCCGCTGCGGCCGCTGCCAGCACACCAAGCACGGTGGCAAAGAAGGCCAGCGTGACACCGGCCCCAGCGCGTTCGATCATCACCCCGCACAGCACCGCGCCCACCGGGCTGGGCAGGTGCGCCAAGAAGCGATAGCCCGCGTTGACGCGCCCCTCCAGGCCCTGCGGGATAAGCGCGATGCGGTGGCTGAACTGCACCACGTTGTAGATCGGCCCGACGAAGCACAAGAGCCCGTACACCAGGCCCAGCCACAGCAGCCCCAGGTCAACCGCAAACAGCGGGAACAGCAGCGCCTCCAGCACGGTGGTGGCCACGATGACCTGGCCAAAACTGAAGTGGCGCTGGATGCGCCCACCCACCAGCGCACCCAGCACACCGCCGACGCCGCCGGCGCTGAAGATGAGGCCGATCTGCGCCGCATTGGCGCCCATCTGCTGTGCTGTCACGATCAGCAGCAGCGGCACCGCCGATTCGACGAAATTCATGCTGCCGGTCAGCATCGCCATCTGGCGCACGATCTTCTCGCGCCACAGCCAGCGCAGGCCGTGCATCACTTCAGCGCGCAGGTTGCGCGGCCCGGTCGCCGGCACGGGCGAGAAGTCGCCTTTCAAGCGCCACAGGGTGAAGGCGGAAACTGCATAGCTCAGTGCGTCCACGCAGAAGGGCAAGGCCCGGCTCAGCTGGTACAGGCTGGTGCCGATGGCCGGCCCAGCGATGCCCGCAGCCGCAAAACCCGCCTGGTTGATGGCGCTGGCCTGCGGCAACAGCGAGCGCGGCACCACGCGCGGCAGCGCTGCCACTTCGGCCAGGTTGTAGAAGACCATCAGCGTGCCTTCGACCACCGCGACCACGATGATGTGGGCCAACCGAGGTTCATCCAGAACGAATGCAATCGGCAAACTGCCGACGACAAAAAAGCGCCCGATGTCGCACACCAGCATCACGCGCCGGCGGTCCCAGCGGTCCACCATCGCGCCCACCGGCAGGCACAGCAGCACGAAGGGCGTGACGCGCAGCGCCGTCACCCAGCCCACGGTTTCGGGCGACCCGGTCAGCGCCAGCACCAGCAGTGGATAGACGATATCGGCCGCGTGCGAACCCAGTGTCGACACGCACATGCCGGTCCACAGCCAGCGGAAGTTGGGCAGGCCCCACGGGCCGCCAGTGCTTGCGTTCGCTACGGGCGCTACGGGCTCTGCGGGCGCTGCGGGCGTCTCGGTTGCGATGGTTCAGCCGCCCCGCAGATCAGCCCGCAACTTGATGCCAAGTTCGGGCTTGCCGGCGAAAGGATCGGTGGGGTTGCGCGGCGTCATGATGTCTTCCAACCGCACCTGCACGCTGGCCAAGCTCTTTGGGTGGCTGTAGATGTAAAACTGGTTGTGCGCGCAGGCGTCAAACACAAACTGCGCCACTTGCGCCGCGCTGACCCTGCCCTTGGTCACCGCCTGGTCGCTCATCGCACGAGCGATCAACTGACTGCGCGTGGGCGCTGTGGCCGGCAGGTTGGCCGGGCGGTTGCGTTCGCTCTGGTGGATGCCGGTGGGCACGAAGAAGGGACAAAGGACATGGGCGTGGAGCTGCTCGGTGACCAGTGCAAGATCTTGATACAAGGTTTCGCTCATGGCCACCACCGCGTGCTTGCTGACGTTGTACACACCCATGTTCGGCGCGTTGAGCAAGCCCGCCATGCTGGCGGTGTTGACGATGTCGCCGCGCCAGGCCGGGTCTTTGGCGGCTGCCGCCAGCATCAGCGGCGTGAAGACGCGCAGGCCATGCGCCACGCCCATCAGGTTGACGCCGATGACCCATTCCCAGTCCTTCAGCGTGTGTTCCCAGATCAGCCCACCCGCAGCCACGCCGGCGTTGTTGAAGACGAGATTGGGCGTGCCGAAGTGCTGCAGTGTGGCAGCGGCGAGGGCTTCGACTTCGGCGGCCCTTGACACGTCCAGCCTGAACGGCAACACCTGCGCACCCAGGCCTTCGATCTCAGCCTGCGCCGTCGCCAGCGCGTCGCCTTGCACGTCGGCCATCACGATTTTCATGCCCAGGCGGGCGGCGATGCGGCTGCTCTCCAGGCCGAAGCCAGATGCGGCGCCGGTAATGACGGCGATGCCGCCTTGAAGGTGGGTCATCTTGCCCCCCAGGCGCTACGCGCCGCGCCCCAGAAGGGGAATTTGCACTTGGCAAAGCCTGCGTTGTTCATGATGTCTCCTGTTTGATCTGAAAGCCGGCGCGCGGGAAGTGGACGTGCAGGGTGCCGGCACGGGGGTCCACGCGGCGCACCACCACTTCGTCGCTAGACAGTCCAACCAGCGTGCCCGTCACCGGGTCTTGCCCGTAGTCGGTGGGCGTGACGGTGACGGGCTGGCCGGCCTCGAAACCCAGCTCCGGCGTGACGCTGCACGCGGCATGCGAGGTGGCGCTGGCTGCAAGCCGCAGCGCTTCAGCGCTGTCCATGCGATCAGGGCTGCCGTGGCCCAGCGCCAGCACACGGCCTAGCCAGGCGCTGAAGTGGGCGTGCGCCTTGAAGACATCGGCCAGCGGTCCGGCGCGCCGCACGTACCAGGCGCAATGCGCGACCGAGAAGTCGGCGATGCTGGCCTCATGGCCCAGCAGCCACGGGCGGCCGTCGGCCAATTGCGCGTCCAGCGCAGACAAGTAGCGGCCCAGGTTCGCGGTGGCGTCGGCAGCGGTCTGGCGCTTCATGCCGGCGGTGAAGGGCGCACGGTCAGCGGCGAAGCCTTTCACGGCTTCAGGCGATACGCCCTTGAAGATGTGCGCCGCACCGGCCGGCTGCATCGCGTACGGGATGACGGTCCAGAACAGCGTGCTGTCGGCCCACTGCGCCAACAGCGGCGCCAGTGGTGCGCTGGCTGGGTAGAGCGCAGGACTGGGCGTGTGCTGCTCGATCAGCCGGGCGATGAGCGCGGTGTCGCCATAGACATCGGCCCCCACCTGCACGATGGGCGTCTTGCGGTAGCCGCCGGTGAGCGCCACCAGGTCGGGCTTGGGCAGGATGACGGGAATCTTCACCGACCGCCACGCCATGCCCTTGAAGCCAAAGATCAGCCGCAGCTTTTCCGAAAAAGGCGAACCGTCGTAGTGGTGCAGGATGAGTTCTTGGTGACCACTGGTCATGGTGCCTCCGCGGGCATGGCCCGGGTGATGAGGGTATCAAGATCGTGCCCAGCGCCGAGCAGGCCAAAGACATCACAGGCTTCAGTCAGCCGGCTGTCGCAGAAGGCCGCAAACACCGCGGGTGGCGACTGGCGGAACAGCAGCGCGGCTTGCAGCAGCAGGGCCACGTCGCGCGCCAGGCGGCGGGCTTGGGCTTCAGCGGTGATGCCGTCCGCTTGCAGGAGTACCCGCTCCAGCGCAAGGTCGAAGGCGCCGTGAGCGCCGCGCGCGGGCGCACATTCGATCTTGATCGAGGCCGCCACATCGGCACCCCGAAGTGCGCGCAGCAGGTCCAGCGCCATGATGTTGCCGGCGCCTTCCCAGATGCTGTTGAGCGGCATTTCGCGGTAGATGCGCGCCATCACGCCAGCGCCTTCGGCTTCGACGTAGCCGTTGCCGCCCAGGCATTCCATGGCCTCTTGTGCAAAAGGGCTGCCGCGTTTGCAGACCCAGAACTTGGCCACCGGTGTGAGCAGGCGGCGCATGACGGTTTCATGCGGATCAGCACCGCGTTCGTCGCCAACTTCCGTGCGGTCCACGGCCACCGCCAGGCGCATCGCCAAGGCCGTGGCGGCTTCGCTTTCCAGCGCCAAGTCAGCCAGCACGTTCTTCATCAGCGGCTGCTCGATCAGCGCCTTGCCAAAGACCTTGCGCTGCGCCGCGTGGTGCAGGGCCATCGACAGCGCCTGGCGCATCAGGCCAGCCGTGCCCAGAGCACAGTCCAGCCGCGTCAACGCGCCCATCGCCAGAATCTGCGACACGCCGCGGCCGGCTTCGCCGATGAGCCAGGCGTGAGCGCCGTGGAATTCCACTTCAGAACTGGCGTTGGCCTGGTTGCCGAGCTTGTGCTTGAGGCGCTGAATGTAAATAGCGTTGAGTGAACCGTCATTCACAAAGTCAGGCAACCAGCGCGGCAGGAAGAAGCAGCTGATGCCGGCCGCGGTTTGCGCCAGCACCAGGAAGGCGTCGCACATGGGCGCCGAGAAGAACCACTTGTGGCCCGTCAAGCGAAAACGTTCACCCCAGGCGTCGGTGCCATCAGGTTCGGCGCGCGTGGTGTTGGCGCGCACGTCCGAGCCGCCCTGCTTTTCCGTCATGCCCATGCCCATGGTGACGGCCGACTTCTGCGGCATCGGCAGGAAGCGGGCGTCGTAGGCGGTGGCCGCCAGCTTCGGCCCCCAGGCGACATGCAGCGCGGCGTTGGCGCGCAGCGCGGGCATGACGGCGTAGCTCATCGACACGGGGCACAGCACCGAGGGTTCTGCTTCGGTGAAGAGCATGAAGGCGGCAGCGCGCTCGATGTGCGCCCCGGCCCTGCCTGCCCACGGCGTGCCGTGCAGGCCGTGGTGCAGCGCACGGCCCAGCAGCGCGTGGTAGCTCGGGTGGAATTCCACCTCATCGATGCGCTGACCCGTGCGGTCATGCGTGTGCAGCACCGGCGCGTGCGTGTTGGCCAGGCGCGCGTGCCGCTGCATGTCGGCCGAGCCGACTTCGGCGCCCAGAGTCTGCAGCCGCGTGGTGTCCAGGCCCGGCGCGTGCAGCGCCAGCGCGTCGCGCAGCGGGCGGTTGGCCAGGAACAGGTTGACGCCCGCC
Source organism: Rubrivivax sp. (assembly GCA_043716775.1). Classification (GTDB taxonomy): domain Bacteria; phylum Pseudomonadota; class Gammaproteobacteria; order Burkholderiales; family Burkholderiaceae_C; genus Rubrivivax. Next base: position 5,237 of record JAYSYB010000528.1, on the reverse strand, counting down.
AGCGGCTCGCTCTGGTTGAAGACTTCGTGGGTGGTCATGACGGCTTCAGCATTTCAAGGTGCGGGATGTCGTCTTCCAGATAGGTATCGCCCACCCGCTGGAATCCATACGTCCCGTAGAAGCGCGCCAGATGCGCCTGCGCGCTGATGCGGATGCCTTGGCCCGGCCATGCCGCTGCACAGCGCGACACGCCCTCGGAAAAGAGCACGCGGCCCAGACCGGTGCCGCGCGACTCCGGCGCGGTGATGACGCGGCCTATCGACGGCTCAACGTACTTCACGCCAGGATCGACCACCCGCAAGTAAGCATGCAGCGCACCGACCGCGTCACGCCCCAGCAGGTGCCAGGCCTGTCGGTCGATGCCGTCGGGGTCGAGGTACGGGCCCTGCTCAAGGATGAACACGCGGCAGCGCAGGGCCAGGGCGTCGTAGAGGTTGTCCACGCCCAGCGCTTCAAAGCGCTGCCAGGTCCAGTTCAAATCAGCTTCACCAGTTGCTTGCCGAAGTTCTTGCCCTTGAGCAAACCCAGGAAGGCCTCGGGCGCGGCGGCAATGCCTTGGGCCACGGTTTCGCGGTACTTGAGCTGCCCAGTTGCCACCAGGCCGCCCAGTTCCTTCAGCGCCGCCGGCCACAGCGGCATGTGTTCACTGACGATGAAGCCCTGCAGCTTCAGCCGTTGGGTCAACAGGAGCCGTGCGTTGTGGATGGCCATCGGCTGGCCGTCATAGCCAGAAATCATGCCGCACAGCGCCACGCGGCCAAAGGCGTTCATGCGCGACAGCACGACGTCCAGGATCAAGCCGCCGACGTTCTCGAAGAGGCCATCGACACCGTTCGGAGTCGCTGCGTCCAGCGCGGCAGCCAGCGACACAAAGTCGCGGTGCGCCTTGTAGTCGATGCAGGCGTCGAAGCCCAGTTCATCGACCACATAGGCGCACTTGTCGGCGCCACCCGCCAGGCCGACGATGCGGCAGCCTTTGGCCTTGGCCAACTGGCCGACGGTGCCGCCCACCGCGCCGCTGGCCGCGTCGACGACGATGGTCTCGCCGGCCTTGGCGTCGATGACGTGGTTCAGGCCCACCCAGGCCGTGACACCGGGCATGCCGACCGCGCCCAGGAAAGCTGGCAAAGGAATGTCAGACTTTGCAGATCCGGCGTCCACTTTGCGGACGACACCGGGCAGGCGCGCGTCCAGCAACGCCACTTCCTGCCAGCCACCGCCGCAGACGACCTGGTCACCGACCGCAAACTTTTCGTGCCGCGATTCCAGCACTTCACCCACCGTGCCGCCCACCATCACGTCGCCGACTTCAACCGGTGCGGCATAGCTCTTGCCGTCGTTCATGCGCATGCGCATGTAGGGGTCCAGGCTCAGGTAGTGGACGCGCACCAGCACGTGGCCTTCGGGCACTGCGGGCGTGTCCACGGTTTCCAGGCGAAAGTGTTCAAGGCCAGCCTCGCCCAGGGGACGGGCGGCAAGGACGATGCGTTGGTGTTTCATGGTGCGCTCATGTTGCGGGTGGCTTGGGGGGTCTGACAAACTTGAAGGTGCCGGTGGCATGCGCATGCAGGTGGCCGGCGTCGTCGTAGATGCCGCCTTCGGTGAAAGCAAAGCTCCGGGTCTGGTGCAGCAGCTTGGCGCGCGCGATGAGCACACCGCGCGTGGGCCGCATGAAGGTGGTCTTCATTTCCACGGTGACCACGCCGGGGTCGTCATCGCCGGGTTCACCGCCGGGTTTACCGCCGGCTTCACGGCCAACCTCACGTCCCGAATAAGCGCTGCGGGCGGCGTGCGCCATGGCCACGTCCAGCAGCGTCATCAGCACCCCACCATGGGCAATGCCGTGGCTGTTGAGCTGCCCGGGCTGCACGCGCAGGCGCAACTCGGCGGTGCCGCCGCCAAACTGCCACAGCTCCGCGCCCAGCTCTTCGACGAAGGGGATGTGGCGCGGAAACGGGCGCTGAAAAGGAATGGGCCGGTCGGACAAGGCTCAGCCTCCGCCGTGCACCGCGCTGACGCCACCGTCCACCGCCAGGATCTGCCCCGTGATGTGTTTGCCCGCCGCACTTGCAAACAGCAGCACGGCACCCTTCAAGTCGTCGTCGTCGCCCAGGCGCTTCAGGGGCGCGCCAGCGGCCAGCTTGTCAGCGCCAAAATGTTCGAGCACGCCCTTGGTCATCTTGCTGGGGAAGAACCCCGGCGCAATGGCGTTGACGGTGATGCCGTGCTTGCCCCATTCACCCGCCAACGTGCGCGTGAAGTTGACGGCCGCGCCCTTGCTGGTGCCGTAGGCGATGAACTGGACGTCCAGGCTGCCACTGAGCCCCGCGATGCTTGCCAGGTTGATGATGCGGCCGCCCTTGTTGGGAATCATCCAGGCCTTGCCAACGGCCTGCGCAAACAGGAACAGGCTGCGGATGTTGAGGTTCATCACCTTGTCCCAGGCCTCCAGCGGATAGTCCTCAGCCGGTGCGCCCCAGGTGGCGCCGGCGTTGTTGATCAAGATGTCAATACGGCCCAGGCGCTGCATGGTGTCGTTCACCACGCGCTGCACGTCTTCGGGCTTGCTGGCGTCGGCGGCGATCCAGCGCGCGTCGATGCCCTTCGCCCCCAGGTGGGCGATGGCTTCTTCCAGGTCCGCCGCCTTGCGCGACGTGAGCATGACCTTGGCACCGGCTTCGCCCAAGGCTTCGGCCATCTGCAGGCCCAGGCCGCGCGAACCGCCGGTGACGAGTGCGGTCTGTCCGGTCAAGTCAAAGAGTTTCTGAATTGGCGTGCTCATGCAAATCTCCTGTTTCTCACTACGGGCTCAGTGCAGTTCGAGCAGCACGAGGTGGTTGTCGGCCGCCGGCCAACTGCGCGCAACGATGCGTTCGTCATTGAATTCAGCCACCACTGCGCGCGGCGGCCCGGCTGGCAGTTTGATCTTTGACACCGACAGGCCCGCCACGCCGCGCGGGATGCCAGGCGCGGGGTCGATTCCATCAAACACCACGCGGTCGCGCGGCAGGCCGAAGTAGCCACGCGGACGGGTGAAGGTGAGGACAGAGCCTGCGGCCTTGTCGGCGTCCAGCAGCCGGTCGGCGCGCAGGTTCACGATGGCGGAAGAACGCGGAAACGGCGTGCGGTAGATGTGCGTCACCGCGTAGCCTGGCGCAGTGATGACGAATTCGTAGGGCGTGCTGCAGTCGGCGCCGAAAGGGCCCCAGCGGCCGTCGGCACCGACCTGGCTTAGCCAGCGAGCGGGGCCACGCCGTTCGCCACTGGTGGCATCGGTGGCAAACACCTCCACCGTCGCGCCGGCCAAGGGCAGGTTGTTGACGAAGGCCCCGCGGGTGGGGTCGTTGTCAAGACCAAGGCCACTGACTTGGCCGCTCAGTTGACAAGTTAGCGAGACACGGCTTTCGGGCTTGAAGCCCGTGGTGTCCGGCGCGCGGCCGGTGATGAACTGGAACGCGGCGGCGAAAGCCTGTGGGCCGAAAGAGGTTTCGCGGTGGTCCACACCCGGCAGCACCACGTTGAGCGCACCGCGCAGTTCGGGGCCGTCGAAGTTGACACCGGTGGGCTTGCCCGGAGCGCCGATCCAGGTGCCTTCGGGTTGCGCGAATTTATCGTTGTTGTCGGACCGCAGCGTCATCCAGCGCGGGCCCGGCGTGACTTCCACACCCGGCGCGCCCTGGTTGTTGAGTGCCTGCAGGAAAGGGCCGGCGCCGTTGAATTCATTGGCCGGGTTGGTGGCGGCGTCAAAGCGCACACCGTGGTTGGGTGTGCCGCCCAGGATGGCATGCGATATCTTCGCCGCGCCGCCATTCATCGCAAAACTGCGGATGGGATTGCCCCCGCGTGAATTGGCGAACAGCACCACCTGGCCCGCGCCGGTGGCCGCCAGCACACGGTCAATTTCGGCGGCCAGGTAGGCGCGGTGCTCGGCCGTGGACGTGCGACCTGGCTGCGGCTTGTCGTCACTGTCGCGCGCCAGCGGGTACGGCAGGTGGATGGCGTGCAGCCGCTCACGCGGCCAGCCGTTGGATTCAAAGCGCCACAGCGTCGTCAGCCACAGCGCGGCAGTGTCGCCATTGCCGTGCACGAAGACGATAGGCGGCAAGGGCTTCGCCGCGGCCATGCCCGCACAGCCAGCGGTCAGGGCTGCTGCTGCCAGCATCAGCGGGCGGCGCCCGAATTCAAGTTCTGCCATCGCTGGACTCCGGTGGGGGTTTGAGAACGTCGGGCATGCCAGAGCGCAGCACAACCAGCACAACGCCAGCCACCACGCCGGCCAAACCGGCCAGCAGCAACACCCAGCCCAAGCTGGCGCTGCTGAGACTGCCGATATTGCCGATATTGCCGACACTGCCACGAAGCACGAAGACGCCCAGGCTCACCAGCAGCAGGCCGCCGTAGATCAGCAGCCAAGTCCACTTTTCGACGCGCTTGGCATCCATCTTCAAAACTGCTCATCGGGCATCAGGCGGCACACCGCCTCGCGCTGGCCTACCACCGCGAGCCAAGCGTCAATCTTGGGCAATTCGTAGGCGTAGAAGTAACGCATGGCCGAAAGTTTGCCTGCGTTGAAGGCGGTGTTCGGCGGGTCTGCTGCGGTGGCCACATCCAGCCAGAGCCAAGCCAGCACCACGTGGCCAAAGGCCTGCAAGTACGGCGTGGCGTTGGCCAATGCTTCTTCGGGCACGCCGGTGGACCAGGCTGACTGCGTGGCGGCCAGCAGGCGCTGCCAGGCGGCCGCCAACTGACCGGCCGGCTGCAACAAACCTGGTGAACCCTGGATCGACCCAGCACGCTCAACGGTGGCCAGGACGCGGTTTTCCAGCAGCTTCAGCCCCGCCCCGCCCTGCATCACCACCTTACGGCCCAGCAGGTCCAGGCCTTGGATGCCGTGCGTGCCTTCATGGATCATGTTCAGGCGGTTGTCGCGCCAGTACTGCTCGACTGGAAAATCACGCGTGTAGCCGTAGCCGCCATGCACCTGAATCGCCAGCGAATTGGCCTCCAGACACCATTCGCTGGGCCAGCTTTTGGCAATCGGCGTCAGTACTTCGAGTAGCAGGCGGGCGTCGTCGGCGGCTTGCGCTTCGGCGCTGTGCTGCTCATCAACCAGCCGAGCGCAATACAACTCCAGCGCCAGCGCGCCTTCGCAGTACGATTTTTGCGCCAGCAGCATGCGCTTGACGTCGGCGTGCTCGATGATGCGGCTTTGCGGGGCCGAGGCATCCTTGCCGGCG
>JAYSYB010000527.1:0-3314 GCA_043716775.1 Rubrivivax sp. | reverse complement strand
TGCAGGCCGCGCTGGCCTGGACGCAGGCCTGGGTGGAGATTGCCGAACTGTCGCGCTGCCGCGTCGCCAACCGCGTGTCGGCGATGGCGTCCAACGGCTCCAAACCCATGCAGTCGATGTGCCTGGCCGAGGCCGGCTTTGCCATCCCGCCCATGCTGCTGAGCAACGACCCCGAAGCCGTGCTGGCCTTCGAGGCCGAGCACGGCACGCTGATCTACAAATCAGCCAGCGGCGTGCGCTCGATCGTGTGCACGCTGGACGCCGACTCGCGCCAGCGCCTGCCCAACGTGCGCCACACGCCTACCCTCTTTCAGAAGCGCCTGTGCGGCACCAACGTGCGCGTGCACGTGGTGGGCTTCGAGGTCTTTGCGACCGAGATCGACAGCGACGTGCTCGACTACCGCTACGCCAGCGCACAAGGCGGCAGCACTGAACTGCGGGCCACGCGCCTGCCGCCGGACACCGAAGCCCTGTGCCTGCGCGTCACGCGCCAGCTTGGCCTGGTCTTTGCGGGGCTGGACCTGATGCTGGCCGACGATGGCCAGACCTACTGCTTCGAAGCCAACCCGAGCCCCGGCTACAGCTACTTTGAGAACGCCACCGGCCAGCCCATCGCCGCCGCGCTGGCGCGCCACCTGGCGGGGATCGATTGACAAAGGCGTCGGTCTCAGAACAGCAGCGCCCAGATCACCACCGCCACCATCGCCAGACTCAGCATCACGCCATACACGCTGCTGACCAGCATCGACCGCAACAGCAGCGGCCACCAGCGCCCGCCATAGACGCGGCGCATCGCCATCCAGGTGTACACCGGCAATGCCATGAAGGCCAGGCCGGTGAGCACCGGCCAGTCGAGCAGCATCAGCGCCAACAGGATGAACCAGCAGGCATGCAGATGCAGCGCAAACACCAGATGTTCGGTGTAACGCAGGCGGCGGTTCAGGTAGACGAGCTTCAGGCACAGCGCAAACAGTGGCAGCAGCCCGAACATCGCCACGCCCAGGTTGGAGATGGCACGTTCACCCAGCGCCGTGGCCTCGCGCTGCAGGCTCTTGGGGTCGGCCACCATCCGTCGCTCAAGCCGCTTGCACAGCCACTGCGGCAAACCGTTGCAGTAGTAAACGCCGTCCTTCAAACCTGCACCCGAGCCGTCGCCGAGCGTGAACACGCTGTACTCGCCCTTGCTCATGTCCCAGTCCACCTTGACCACGTTGTCCATGCCGGTGGTGGCCAGCCGCACCAGCAGCAGCGTGATGAGGCTGACGCTCAAGTACAGCCGCAGCGGCAGCACATAGTGTTTGCGGCGCCCGGCCAAGTATTGCCGCGTCAGCTCACCGGGCTTGAGCAGCAGCAGCTTGAGCGTGCGCCAGAGCGCGCCTTCGGTGGCGAAGTAGGCGCCGCCAAACTGCTGCAGAAATTCGCCCAGCTTGGGCGGCCGGACGGTGCTTTCCTGGCCGCAGCCCGGGCAGAACTTTGGCCGCGGCACGGCAAAAGGCAGGCCGCAATTGGGACAGTCGGAAGGTTCTGCGCGTGTGGCTGGCGTCACGGCTGGCGTCGCGGGCGGCGTCAGGGTCGTCATCGCGCTGGCATCAGACCAGCAGCGCCGCCACCGCGCTCAACGCCACGATGAACCCCACCAGCAGGCCGTGCAGCAGCGTCAGCGCCAGGCAACGCAGCGCCAGTCTCCAGCGCGGGCCGCCATAGACGCGGCGGAAGGCCAGCGCCGCATAGGCCGGGATGATCAGCAGACACAGCACAAACCACGATGTCCCTTCCACACCCAGCATGATGGCGGTGATGGCCAGGAACCAGAAGGCGTGCAGGTGCAGCGCAAACACCAGGTGTTCGGTGTAGCTGAAACCGCGGTAGCGAAAGAACAGCGCCAGGCCACCGGCAAAGGCAGGCAGCAGCACGAACAGCACCACGCCGGCGTGGCTGGCGATGCGGTCGTTGACCTTCTGCACCTGCTGCAGCAGCGCGTAGGTGCTGGTGCCCAGACGGTCCTGGATGCGCTGGCACAACCAGCCAGGCATGCCTTCGCAGAAGAAAACGCCGCCCGCCACACCGGCCCGTACCAAGCCCAGGTCCAGCGCCACGTCGGTGGGCCGCTCGGCCAACACCGGGGCCAGGTCAGGGTCGTCCAGCGCCGACAACTGCAAGGCGCCCAGCAGCCGCATCGTCAGCAGCATCACGAGCGTCATGCTCAGGAACAGCCGCAGCGGCAGCACGTACTGCTTGCGCCGGCCGTTGAGGTATTGCGCCGTCAGCTCGCCCGGCCGCGCCAGCAGCAGCTTGAAGGTGCGCCAGAGTGCGCCTTCGGTGGCGAAGTAGGTGCCGCTGAACTGCTGCATGAATTCCGACACCGTGGGCGGCTTGATGTTGGTTTCCTGCCCGCAGGCGTGACAGAAGCGGGGCAATGGGTCGGGCAGCGGCGTTTCGCAGTTGGGGCACTCGCCCTTCACGGCTGCCGCCGTGATGGCCGCAACAGCAGCACTGGGGACGGGTGACAGCAACGGCATGGGCCGGGACGGTAGCGCACTTTGCGGGCCAGTCCGGTGCCGCCGACCCTGGCACGCGGGGTGCAACAGAATCGCTGGATGAGCGACACGTCTGCATCTCTTGCGCCGTCGGTGATGCAACTGCAAAGCCTGCAACTGCAAGGCCTGCAATTGCAAGTCCTGCAACTGCATGGCATCACCAAGCGCTTCGGCACGTTGCTGGCCAACGACCAGATTTCGCTGGACCTGGGCGCGGGCGAAGTGCTGGCGCTGCTGGGCGAAAACGGCGCCGGCAAGAGCACGCTCGTGAGCATCCTGTTCGGCCACTACGTCGCCGACGCCGGCACCATCACGGTGAACGGCCGCACGCTGCCGCCCGGGCAGCCGCGCGCGGCGCTGGCAGCTGGCATCGGCATGGTTCATCAGCACTTCACGCTGGCCGACAACCTGTCGGTGCTGGACAACGTGATGCTCGGCACTGAAAGCCTGTGGCGGCCCTTTTCGCGCCGCACCGCCGCACGCCAGCGGTTGCAGCAAGAGGGCGTGCGCTTCGGCCTGCAGGTGGACCCCGACGCGCGCGTTGCCGACCTGTCGGTGGGTGAACGCCAGCGCGTCGAGATCCTGAAAGCGCTGCTGCGCGGCGCGCGCATCCTGATCCTGGACGAACCCACTGCCGTGCTCACGCCGCAGGAGAGTGCGAGTCTCTTCCACACGCTGGCGCAGATGGTGGCGCAAGGGCTGTCGATCATCTTCATCAGCCACAAGCTCGACGAGGTGCTGCGTGTCAGCCACCGCATCGCCGTGCTGCGCGCCGGC
>JAYSYB010000526.1:0-10035 GCA_043716775.1 Rubrivivax sp. | reverse complement strand
CTGCACGTGCATTCGCTCAACGGCATTGCGGTGTCGGCGCAGAAGGGCGGCGTGTTGCCGCTGTCGCAGCAGTCGATCTTCGTGCTGTCGTCGCTGGGCTATCACGACTACGAAGGCGTCGCCCTGCGCGACGACGAGAAGCCGCGACTCGTGGCCGACTTGGGCGCCAACAGCTACCTCATGCTGCGCAACCACGGCTTGCTGACCGTTGGCGCGACGGTGGCCGATGCCTTTGTCGCGATGTACCTCTTCGAGACCGTGTGCACGATCCAGATCCGCGCCATGAGCGGTGGCACGGCGCTGGTCGCGGTGGACCCGCAGATCATCGCCACGTCGCGCCAGCAGGCCGCCGTGGCCACCCGCGGGCAGGGTTCGTCGTTGAGCTGGCCCGGGCTGCTGCGCCGGCTGGACCGTCGGTTGCCGGGGTACGACACCTGAGCGCGGGTTCTGCAGTGTCTGCGCTGCTACTGGGGCCGCTGTCCGTGCAGTTTTGCGGTCTTGCCCGCTGTCCTGCGAGCGATGCCGCGAAATGGCACGATCGGCGCCGCTCATCAGCGTCTCGTCGCCTTCCTGGCTGAAAGTCTTCTGCTAGAGTCTTTTTATAACAGGGCTTGGACGCACCATTTACTGCATGCACACACATCTGCATTGGCTGTGGCCGGCAATTGGCAGTGCCACAGCCTTGGCGGTGGCATCCGTGTCAGCGGCAGGTCTGGGTTCCGGCGCGTCTACCGCCGTGCTGGGGCAGCCGCTTGACTTTGCAGTCCAGGTCCGCCTTGAACCCGGCGACAGCCTCACAGCCGATTGTGTGACTGCGGAAGTCACGGCCGGTGACCGCCGTCTGCCCCCCGCGGCGGTGCGCACCGTGCTGGAGCTGACCGGCCCCGAGACCGCTCGCGTGCGCGTGCAGACGCAATCCGCCATGGACGAGCCGGTGATCGGCGTGCAGCTGACGGTGGGCTGCTCGGCGCGCATGACGCGGCGCTATGTGGTGCTGGCCGACCCGCCCCAGATCGTCGCTGCCGCTGCCGTCGTTGCAGTTGCCGCCGCGCCTTCATTTGCAGCCAACCCGGTGCTGGTGTCGGATGCACTATCTGCACCACCTGCTGCGACTGCCATGAACGCTGCGCAATCGCCAGACGCAGCTACCACCAGGCCATCATTCCTGACCTCGGCGTCTGGTGGCAGCACGGCAGCAGCCGGCGCCACAGCGCAGCCGCCCCGCGCCCGCGCTGAACGCAGGGCTGCCACCACGCCCCCTGCGGCCCGGCCCCGTGTTCCGCGCCGCGAAACGGTCCGTGTGGCTGTCAGACCCCCGGCAGCCAAACCGGACATCCCCGCGCGTCTGATGCTGGAGCCCGCAGAGTCGCCACGCAGCACCGAAGCTGCTGCGGTGGATGAAGCGCTTGCTGCCGTGGCACAGGCCGCCAGTGCAGCGCGTGCTGCGGCGTCTGCAGCTTCTGCATCGGCCGAGCGCATGGCCACGCTGGAACGCACGGTGGATCAACTGCGCACCGAATCCAAGGCCGCCCGAGACATGGCGGCGCAATTCAAGCAGCGGCTGTCAGAGACCCAAGGCGCCAGCGCCTGGATGCTGCCGCTGATGGTGGTAGCCGGGCTGCTGGCCGCACTGGCCGCTTGGCTGGCCTGGCGTCTGGGCCGCGTGCAGACTGCCCGCCAGCAGGGCTGGCGGGATGCCAGCGTGGCCGCGGCCGTCGTGGTGCCCACCCAGGACATGGCACCGAGCCGCCAGCCGACGGCACCGATCCCCTTCGTCACGTCTGAAGTGCAGCGCCCCGTGGCGCAGCCTGCCAACCGGGCGCGAACTGCACCCGCGTGGCCGCCACCCGCGCCGCCGGTGGATTGGCCGCCACCCGATTCCACCGTGGAGCCCGAGCCTCCTGAGGCCTCAGCCCATCCCGATTTCGAGCCGGACCTTGCCATGCAGCGCACCGAGCCGCTGCCGCCCAGCGCGCTGCCAGGTTCAATGTCGGGCGCGATGTCAGGCGCCACGCCCGACGACGGCGCAGCACGCGACGGGTCGATCGAAGAGCTGATCGACCTGGAACAACAGGCAGAGTTTTTCGTCGTGCTGGGGCAGGACGACGCCGCCATTGACCTGCTGACCGAACACCTTCGCACCACGGGCGGCGGCAGCCCGCTGCCGTACCTCAAGCTGCTGGAAATTCACCACCGCCGCGACGAGCGCGAGGCGTATGAACGCATTCGCATCCGCTTCAACCACCGCTTCAATGCCTACGCGCCCGAATGGGGTGTGGACTTGGGACACGGCCGTTCGCTGGACGACTACAGCGGCGTGATCCCGCGTCTGCAGCAGGTATGGGCCCGTCCGCTGGACGCGATGGCAGAACTGGAAGCGCTGCTGTTCCGCAAGTCGCGGGGCGAACTCTTTGACCTGCCGGCCTACCGCGAAGTGCTGTTCTTGTATTCGCTGGCGCGCGACCTGATGGACCGCGCATCCGCCGACACCGGCAACGTGGACTTGCTGCTGCCAATGGCCGATGGCGGTGAATTCAGCAGCACCGCGCCCGCGCCCTTCCTGGGCCTGGACCGCGACGCCTTCCGCGACACGATGCCGCCCGACGACAGGCCCACCGGGCCGGTGGACTTTGATGTCTCGGCGGCCGAGCGGCCCACGAGCATCTTCGACCTGCTGGACGAAAAGACCCAGCCGCTGCGGCGGCCTTGAGTCCGCAAGTCGGCCGCGGTTCGGTCGAAGGACGGCTGAACTACAGCCTGGTCAGCCGCTCCAGCGCGGTGTGCAGCGTGCTGTCCTGCTTGGCAAAACACAGCCGAGCCAGGCTCTGCTCAAAACCGCCTTCGTAAAACACCGACAGCGGAATCGCGGCCACGCCCACTTCTCGGGTTAGCCACTGACAGAAGTCAGCCTCGCCCAGGTTGCTCACGGCGCTGTAGTCCACCAGCTGAAAGTAGCTGCCCTGGCTTGGCAGCGCGCGCAGCCGCGTGCGTGCCAGCCCGTCACGGAACAGGTCGCGCTTGCGCTGGTAGAACTGCGGCAGCTGCAGGTAGGGCTGCGGGTCGGCCAGATAGCGCGCCAGGGCGTGCTGCATGGGCGTGTTGACGGTGAAAACATTGAACTGATGGACCTTGCGGAATTCAGCCGACAGCGCTGCTGGCGCGGCCACCGTGCCCACCTTCCAGCCGGTGACGTGGAATGTCTTGCCGAAGCTGCTGACGACGAAGGCGCGCGCGGCCAACACCGGGAACGACGAGGCACTGGCATGCGGCGCGCCGTCAAACACCATGTGCTCATAGACCTCGTCGGCAATCAGCAGCACGTTCGTGGGTGCCAGCAGGTCTGACAGTTGCTGCATCTCGGCACGCGTCCACACCGTCGCGCTGGGGTTGTGCGGGCTGTTGATGATGATGAGCCGCGTGCGTGGCGTGATGGCCGCTGCGATGCGTGCGAAGTCGGGGCGGAAGCTGCCGGGTGTGAGCGGCACGCGCACGACCGTGCCACCGGCCAGTTCGATGTTGGGCCCGTAGCTGTCGTAGCAGGGCTCCAGCACGATGACCTCGTCGTCCGGGTGCACGCAGGCCAGCACGGCCGTCAGGATCGCCTGCGTGGCGCCAGCGGTGACGGTGATCTCGGTGTCCGGGTTGTAGCGGCGGCCGTACAGGGCTTGGATCTTGTCGGCCACGCGCTGGCGCAGTTGCGGCACGCCGGCCATCGGCGGATATTGGTTCAACCCTTCCCGCATGGCGTCGCCGACTTGCGCCAGCAACGCTGGGTCGCAGTCGAAGTCCGGGAAACCCTGGCCGAGGTTGACTGCCGCGTGCTCTTGCGCCAGCGCCGACATGACGGTGAAGATGGTGGTGCCAACCTGCGGCAGGCGGCTGCGGACCGCTGGCGTAAAAATGACAGCGGGAAGTGGGGGGGAAGCGATTGTGTTCATGGGTGGAATCAGCGGCTGTCAAAGTTGGTAGTCGGTGCCCTGCCCGGCCATGGCGCGCTGGATGAGCGACGCGCTCAGATGCGGCGACAGCATCTCGGCGAATGCCAGCACAAAGTGGCGCAGGTAGGCGCTGCGCTTGAAGGCCACGCGGGTCACGTTTGCGCCGAAGAGGTGGCCCAGTGGGCGCCACACCAAGTCGGGCTCGGGCGGCTCGGTGCGCATCGCCAGTTCAGTGACGATGCCCACGCCCAGGCCGATTCGGACATAGGTCTTGATGACGTCGGAATCGATCGCCTCCAGCGCCACCGTCGGCTTCAGGCGGGCGCGTGCAAAGGCCTGGTCGATGCGCGTGCGGCCCGTCACCGTGGGGTGATACAGCACCAGCGCGTGCGTGGCCAGTTGCTCAAGCGTGGGCCTTTCGACGGTGGCGAGCGGGTGGCCTGCAGGCACCACCAGCACGTGCTGCCATTCGTAGCAGGGCAGGGTAACCAGCTCATCGTGTTCAGCCAGCGATTCGGTGGCGATGCCAATTTCGGCCACGTCGTCCAGCAGCATGCGCGCCACCTGTTCGGGCATGCCTTGGTGCAGCACCACCTGCACACGCGGATATCGTTTTCGCAGCTGAGCGATGGGTTCTGGCAGGAAGTAGCGCGCCTGTGTGTGCGTGGTGGCGATCGACAGCGTGCCGGCGTCCTGCTTTGAGAATTCATCGCCGATGCGCTTGAGGTTGGCCACCTCGCGCAGGATGAGCTCGATCGACCTCAGCACCAGCTCACCCGGCTCCGTGACGCGCCGCAGGCGCTTGCCGTGACGGGCGAAGATGTCTACGCCCAGCTCTTCTTCCAGCTCCAGGATGGCCTTGCTGATGCCGGGCTGCGAGGTGTGCAGCGCCTTGGCGGTCTCCGTCAGATTCAGGTTGCGGCGCACCGCTTCCTGCACAAAGCGGAACTGGTGCAGGTTCATGCTGCCTTGCCCAGAAGCTGCAGCGCTGCGTCGGCCATGGCGGCGGTGATGTGCGGCAGTTCGCCGACGGCCGGCTGCAGCGTCACAGCCAGGCCCGGGTGCGCGCTGCGCAAGGCGTTGATCAGCAGCGGCAAGTCCTTGCGCACGTGGCCGCCCGCGCCCAGGAAGAGTGGCAGCACCTGCACATCCACGCAGCCCAGCGCGGCCAGTTCTGCACCGGCGTCCGGCAGGCTGGGTGTCATGAATTCAAGGTAAGCCAGGCGCACCGGTACTTCGGGCCGCTGCGCGCGCACTTGCGCGGCCACGGCTTCAAAAGGCGCCGCCCAGCGCGGGTCGCGGGCGCCGTGGGCGAAAAGGATCAGTCCGGTTTTCATGTCGTCAGTTCATTCCTCGCTATTCCACGCACTCAGCGGTAGCGCACCAGCCAGGTGAAGGCGCCCATCGACAGCAGCAGATACACCAGACCGGGTGCCGCGGCCGATATCCAGGGTGTCCAGCCGCGCAGCATGCCGATGTGCCCGGCCAGGTTGTTCAGCAGCACGAAGCTGATGCCCAGCATGATGCCGCCGAAGACCTTGAAGCTGATGCCGCCAGCGCGTGCGTGCATGTAGGCAAAGGGCAGCGCCAACGCCACCATCACCAGACAGGCCAGTGGGTACAACGCCTTGCGCCAGAAGCGAATCTGGTAGCCCTGCGCGGTCTGTTCCTGGTCGCTCAGATGGGCGCTGTAGCGCCACAGTTCCAGCGTCGTCATCGTGCCGTCCGGCAAGACGGCAGCGGCCACCACCTTGGCGTCCAGCGTGCTGGGCCAATCGAGCAGCGCATGCCGCGTGACCGCAACCGTTGGCAGGCCAGTGCTGCGCGCCGGTGGCCATTGCGTGCGCTGCGCGTCCTTCAGCTGCCAGGTGGTGTCAGAGCCGTCGGTGCCGACGCGGCCTTCAGCGGATTCAATGCGCGACAGCAGCCGGCCATCGGCATCGAATTCAAAGATGCGAACACCCAGCAAGCTGCCGCCGGCACCGGTGCCGGCTACGTTGACGGAATAGCTGCGTTCGCCTTCAGGCGTGCTGCGGTGTTCCTTCAACCACGCCCCGGCGCCGCCAATGGCCAGGCCGCCGGATGTGCGCGCCTTCAATTGCACCCCTTGCTGTTTGCTGGCTGGCGCCACGAAGTCACCCACCACAAGAGTCAGCAAAGCGAACCCGAGCCCCAGCGCCGCCAGCAGCCGCAGCGCCCGCCAAGGCCCGAGCCCGCCGGTGCGCAGGATGGTGAATTCTGACGATTGCGCCATCCGCGCCAGCGAATAGATGGTGCCGATCAGCACCGCAATTGGCGCCAGTTCGTACAAATGTCCAGGCACTTCAAAGAGCGCCGCCAGCACCGCGTGCCAGGCGGTTCGGCCGCGCCGGCCCACGCCTTCCAGTTCATCGACAAAGTCGATAAAAAAGAAGAGCGACAAGAACGCAAGGGCGACGAACATCACCGACGCGACGATGTCGCGGTAGAGCAGGCGGCGAATCGTTTTCATGCCGTGCTGGCGCGGCGCCAGGCCACCACGGCCGCATGGTCACGCCACCACAACAGCGCCAGCGCCAACACAAAGACGGTGCCATGCACGCCCAGCAGTGCCGCGCCCATGCTCAGGCGTTCACTGGCCACCCACAGCTGCGACAGGTTGACGATGTTGTAGTAGACGATGAAGGCAAGCAGCGCGAAGAGAAGGTTCCAGTTGCTGGCGTGCCGTGGGTTGGTGGCCGACAGCCCCACGCCCAGCAGCAGCAGGTTGGCAGCACCCAGCAGCAGGCCGAAGCGCCAGCTCAGTTCGCCCTGGTTGGCCGCTGTGGGGCGGCGCACCAAGTCTTGCGTGCGCATCACCTTGGGCGGCTCGTTGTCGGCCGAGCGTGCGGCGCTTTCGCTGACCAGCACGCGGTAGCTGTCGAAGCTGGAGATGGCATGTTCGCCGCGCTTCATATCGACGTCGTTGCGCTGCCCGCGCTCCAGCACCAGGTAGCGCTGATTGCCTTCGCTTTCGAGCCGGCCCGACCGCGCCGAAGTGACTGATTCGCCTTGCGCCTGCCGCGCCAGGATGAAGACGTTGCGGGCGTTGATGCCGTCAGCACTTTCGCGTTCGACAAAGAAGACCCGGCGGCCGTCACTCGACGTCTGGAAGACGCCGGGCGTCACGCGCGAGAGATCGGACCGCTGCTGGTAGCGTTCTCGCAGTTCCAGGCTGCTGCGTGCGCCCCAGGGCCAGACGAAAAGAACCAGCAGGCCCACCACCACCAGCACTGGCCAGCTCGTGCGCAGCACCGGCCGTACAAAGCGCGACAGGCCGACGCCGCTGGCAAACCAGATCACCATCTCACTGTCGCGGTACATGCGCCCGAGCGTGACGACGATGGCGATGAAGAGCGACAGCGCCAGCATGGTGGGCAGGTGCTGCAGGGCCACGTAACCGAGCAGCAGCACGACGTCTTGCGGTGCCACGGCGCCACTGGCCGCCTGGCCGACGGTGCGGATCAGAAACATCGTCAGCACGATGGTGAGGATCACCACCAGCGTCGCGCCAAAGCCCCGCGACAGCTCTCGACGCACAGTTGAATCGAATAACATCCGCTGTTCTCTTTTGTTGGGCGGAATTATGGACTTCAAGACGCAGGCAGCGAGTGCTCCGACCGGTGCGTCAAAAGGTGCGTTAAAAGGTGCGGCAACCGGCATGTCAACCGGTACAAGCGGCTTTGCCGGCATCGCAGCCGACGCGCTCCTGATCGTGCTGGCATCGACTGATGCCGTCAGTGCGCTTGACCCACCGCTCGCCCAGGAACTGCTCCGCGCCATCAAGGACGGGGACTACGAGTGCAAGGCTGGCCGCACGCTGTACGCCCACCGCGTGGCCGGTGTGAAGGCGTCGCGGGTGGCTTTCGCCCAAGCCGCCGACAGTAGCCCCAAGGCCTTCCGCAAGGCTGTCGCGGCAGGCCTTTCGTTGCTCAAGGGTGGTGGTGCACACACGCTGGCTGTTGCCACGGCCGGCTTCGCAAACCTGGGTGCTGGCCACGGCGAAGCTCTGGTGATGGCGGTCTGCGACGGCGTCTATCTGTACCGCGAGACCAAGCCCAGTGCGCCAGCCGCATCGAAGCTGCGTGCGGTCAGCCTGGTCTGCAGCAAGGCCGACACGGCGGCCGTGAATGCAGGGTTGCTGCTGGGCCAGGCACTGGCAGCCGGCAGCACGCTGGCGCGCGAATACGCCAACCGCCCAGCCAACCACTGCACGCCCAGCGTGCTTGCGCGTGAAGCCCGCAAGCTGGCCAAGGACCACGGCCTGATGGTGGAAGTGCTGGACCGCAAGGACTGCGAAAAGCTCGGCATGGGCTCCTTCCTGGCCGTGGCTCAGGGTTCTGACGAACCGCTGAAGTTCATTGTTGCGCGCTGGATGGGCGGCGCCAAGAACGAAGCACCCGTGGTGCTGGTAGGCAAGGGCATCACTTTCGATTCGGGCGGCATCTCCATCAAGGGTGCGGCCGAGATGGACGAGATGAAGTACGACATGGGAGGTGCTGCCAGCGTGCTGGGCACGCTGCGCGCCGTGGCCGGGCTGAAGGCCAAGGTCAACCTGATCGGCATCATCCCGAGTTGCGAAAATATGCTCAGTGGTCGTGCCGTCAAGCCGGGTGATGTGGTCACCAGCATGTCCGGCCAGACCATTGAGATCCTCAACACCGACGCCGAAGGCCGCTTGATCCTGTGCGACGCGCTGACCTATGCCGAGCGGTTCAAGCCGGCGGTGGTGGTGGACATTGCCACGCTGACGGGAGCTTGCGTGGTGGCGCTGGGCCATCACCGGTCGGGCCTCTTCAGCCCCGATGATGCGTTGGCTGCCGAGTTGCTGACCGCGGGCGAACAGGCGCAGGATCCGGCCTGGCGCATGCCGCTGGATGAGGAGTACGACGAAGGCCTGAAGTCGCACTACGCAGACATGGCCAATGTCGGTTCACGCGCCGGTGGCGCAATCACGGCGGCAATGTTCCTCAAGCGCTTCACCGGCCGCCTGCGCTGGGCGCACCTGGACATTGCAGGCACGGCCTGGAAGTCCGGTGCGGCCAAGGGCGCGACCGGACGGCCCGTTCCGTTGTTGACGCACTTTGTGCTGTCCAGGGCTCGATGACCCTGGCGGCGGCTTCGGCACGCGCACAGCCGCAGTAAGCCGCATGGCAGTCCAAAACAACGCATGACCGAGATCGAATTCCACACCGGTGTCGCCGACCCGGTAGCCTTTGCAGGCCGCCTGCTGCGCCGCGCCGCGCGGCAGGGCGTGCGGGTGCAAGTGACGGCGCCGCCCGATGTGCTGTCGTTGCTGGACCTCAGCCTGTGGACCGCAGAGGCGCAAGATTTCGTTCCGCATGTGCGCATGCCCGGTGCCAGTGCGGCGACGGCTGCCCGCACGCCCATCTGGCTGACCACTGCCGCGTTGTATGAAGGCGCTCCACGCGTGCTGATGAATCTGGGTGCTGCACGGTCCTCTGAAGCGGCTGCATTGGACCGCGTGATCGAGATCGTGTCGTCGGACCCCGACCTTGCCGCCGAAGGTCGCAACCGCTGGCGCGCCTACACGGCGATGGGCCTGGTGCCGAGGCTTGCGCAGGCTGGGGCGCGGCTGAATGCCTGAACGCGTACCTGAGCGCACCACGGTGCGCGTGCCTGAACGCGTACCCGAGCGCATGACCAAGCGTATGACTGAGGCGCGGCACCTCGCGGTGGACCGGGTGCCCACGCTCACCGAAGTGCTGGATATCAACGATGAAGTGCCGCTCGCCAATGTGCGCTTGGATGCCCTGCCGCCGCGACAGGCAACGCCGCCCGTTGCAGCTGCTGATGAGCTGTCGGCTGATGTGCTGTTTGATCTGGAGCAGCGTATCAACAGCCACTTCGAATCGCGTCTGCGCGAAGCCTTGGCGCCGGCCTTGGCACGCGTTGCAGACGGACTGATTCGCGACGCGCGGCAAGAGCTTTCTGCAGCGCTTTACGGCTTGGTGGAAGACGCGGTCAGGCGGGCGCTGGAACGCAGAACGCACCTTTACGCTGACCCTGTCGTCCCGACCAGTACACGGCGCGTTGTGCCGAAGGCGACGGAATGAAC
>JAYSYB010000525.1:0-3317 GCA_043716775.1 Rubrivivax sp. | reverse complement strand
TTCCCAAGCGGTCACGGCGGTGCAGCACAGCGCCGCCGTGGGTGCGCCCTTTGACGCCGTGCTGATGGACGTGCAGATGCCGGTGATGAGCGGCCACGAAGCCACGCGCGCCCTGCGTCAGCTGGACGCCGGCCGCCGCCTGCCGATCATCGCGCTGACCGCGGCGGCACTGGTCAGTGAACGCGATGCAGCGCTGCAAGCGGGCATGGACGACTTCCTGACCAAACCCATCGACGCCGACAAGCTGCAGGCCGCGCTGCTGCGCCACTGCGCTGCCGCAGCCTGACCGCTTGCAGGCCTGGCCGCCAGGCTGCCAGGCTGCCTAGACGCTGGCGATCGGCATCGGCTTGCCGGTCAGGTAGCCCTGAACGAGTTGAAAGCCCATGCTGCGGCAGACCACCGCTTCGGCTTCCAGTTCCACGCCTTCGGCCAGCGGCACCGAGCCCAGTTCCAGCACCAGGCGCACCAGGTCGCGCACCACACGCTGCTTGCGGTCGCTGGCCTCGTGGATGCCGCGGATCAGGCCCATATCGAACTTGACGAAGTGCGCCGGCACGTCGCCCAGTTCATTCAGCCGCGCCTGGCCGGCGCCGAAGTCGTCGTAGGCAAAGCTGACGTTGATCTCGGCCAGCCGCGCGGCCAGGTCCTTCATGCGTTCGATTTCCATGACGGCGGTTTCGTGCACTTCCACCACCAGGTCGGGCGCGCCCTGCTGCGCGCGCAGCTTCACCAGTTCGGCGAAGAAACTTTCGGCAAAGGTTTCCTTGGGGTGCGTGTTGACGAAGAGCTTGGTGCCCTTCAAGCGCGGCGCGATGGCGGCGATGCCGTGGTTGCGGAAGGCCTCGCTCAACTCGGCTTCACGGTCGAGCATGGCGGCCAGGTGGAAGAGGTGGATCGGCGACGCCGGGAGGTCGGGGTGGGTGCAGCGGCCCAGCAGCTCGTACGCAAAGAGCTTGCCGCTCTGCGCATCGACGATGGGCTGCGCCGCGGCCGACAGGCCCTGGCCGCGAAGCAGGTCCATGAACTGGCGCTCGTGGCGCACGAAGTTCTGGCTCAGCGTGCTGCCGGCGGGCGCGATCAGCGTGCGTTCACCGTCGTCGGCCTGCTGCGCCATGCGGGTGGCGGTTTCCACGCCCAGCCGGTATTCCGCATTGCCGAAGTGCAGTACGTCGTTTTCAGCCACCGGCCGCGCGCCGCGGATGCGTTCGCGGTTGACGTAGGTGCCGTTGGTGCTGTCCAGGTCCGCCAGCCGCAGCAGACCGCCTTCACCGGCCTGGAATTCGGCATGCTGGCGCGACAGGCCGCGTGCGTCCACCGCCAGGTCATTGGTGGCGTCGCGGCCGACGCGGAACGGCAGCTTGTGGATGGGCTGCGTCAGGCGCGAGCCGTCGGTGGCGACGCTTTCCAGGAACCAGGCTTTGTTCACGACACCCCACCGCATGTAGCCCGGCCCATGCGGACCGGATCTGCAAGGCAATGTAAACCCAAACCGCACACGGGCGACACCGGCATCCCTCGGCATCCCCGTGCACCGGGGGGCAGAATCCGTAGCCATGCCGCTGACCGTCACCCACCACGCCGCCGCCTCGCGCTTTGAAGGCGTGGTGCAGGGCGTACCTTCGCAGGGCATCGCCCAAGCTATCCCCCAAGACATCGGCCAGCACGCCGCGCAAAGCACTGCGCAGGACATCGCGCAAGACAGCGCGCTTTGCAGCTACCGCCGCGTTGGCGATGTCCTGGTGTTGCACCACACCGAAGTGCCGCCCGCACTGCAAGGCCGGGGGCTGGCTGGCGAACTCGTGCGGGCGGTGCTGGCCTGGGCGCGCGCGCAGGGCCTGCGGGTGCGGCCCACCTGCAGCTACGTGTCGGCTTACATGCGGCGCCACCCTGAAACCCAAGACTTGCTGGAAAGCCCCGGAGACCACCGATGACCCTGACCCGCCGTAGCGCCTGGTTGGCGCTGATTACCACGCTGATGACCACGCTGATAACGACACTGACTGCCGCCAGCCTGCCTGCCCCTGCCTTCGCACAGCCAGCGTTCCCCACCAAGCCCGTGAAGATCATCGTCGGCTTCCCCGCTGGCGGCCCGCTGGACGCCCACGCACGGCTCTTGGCTGACCGCCTGGGCCAGTTGTTGGGGCAGCCGGTGATCGTGGATTACAAGGCCGGCGCCGGTGGCACCGTCGGTGCCGATTTCGTGGCCAAGAGCGACGCCGACGGCTACACCCTGCTGATGGCCAACACCGGCACGATGACCATCAACCCGGCCATCTACCCGAAGAACCCGTACCAGACGCTGCGCGACTTTGCGCCCGTAGCGCGCACGGCGATGCAGCCGCTGGCGATCCTGGTCAACCCCAGTGTGCCGGCCAACAGCATTCAGGAGCTGGTGGCGCTGGCCAAAAAGAGCCCCGGCAAGCTCAACTACGGTTCGGCCGGCAACGGTGGCATCAGCCACCTGGTGCCCGAAATGTTCAAGACCGCGACTGGCACCTTCATCGTCCACATCCCCTACCGCGGCAGCGCGCCGGCTTTCACCGACCTGCTGGCGGGCCAGGTGCAGGTGATGGCCGAGTCGATTCCACAGGCCGCGCAGTACGTCAAGCAAGGCAAGCTGCGCGCACTGGCCGTTACCAGCCGCGAGCGCAGCAACGCGCTGCCTGACACGCCCACGCTGATCGAGGCGGGGCTGAAGGGCTTCGACGTCGTTGGCTTCTACGGCGTGCTGGCGCCGGTGGCCACGCCGAGGGCGGTGGTGGACAAGCTGGCCGCAGCCTTCAAGGCGGCGCTGGACACGCCCGACATCAAGAACCGCATGGTGGCGCAGGGCGCCGACCCGGCCTTCCTGGGCCCCGAAGACTTCACGCGTTATCTGAGCGCCGAGATGCCAAAGTGGGCCAAGGCGGTGAAGGACTCGGGCGCGCGATTGGATTGACCGACAAGCATGACCATGCAACCCACCGACGTGCTGGCCTTCTGGTTCGGCGACCCGCCCAGCGCACAAGCGCGCGGCGAGTGGTTCCGCAAGGACGCCGCCTTTGATGCCCAGGTGCTGCAGCGTTTTGGCGCGGCGCTGGAACTGGCGCTTGGCGGCGGACTGCGGCATTGGGACGCTGAACCGGCCGGCGCGCTGGCGCGCATCGTCGTGCTCGACCAGTTCACGCGCAACGCGTACCGCGGCACGGCGGGGGCCTTTGCGGGCGACACGCTGGCGCTGGCCGCCGCGCGCGAACTGGTACGCGGTGGCGGTGACCAGTTGCTGCCGCCGTTGCAGCGCTGGTTTGCCTACCTGCCCTTTGAACACGCCGAGGACA
>JAYSYB010000524.1:0-3328 GCA_043716775.1 Rubrivivax sp. | reverse complement strand
CTGAGCGCACGGTTGTGGTCTAGCCGAAGCATGGCGGTGAAGTTTTCGCGCGGCAAATCGGGCGCGCTTTTCATCGCGATGTAGGCATTGGTGTTGGCGGGGTTGCCGACGACCAGCACTTTGACGTTGCGCGAGGCCACGGCGTCAAGCGCCTTGCCCTGCGCGGTGAAGATGGCGCCGTTGATGGCCAGCAGTTCGGCCCGCTCCATGCCCGGGCCGCGCGGGCGCGAGCCCACCAGCAGCGCGTAGTCGGTGTCCTTGAAGGCGGTATTCGCGTCGCTGTGCGCTTCCATGCCGGCCAGCAGCGGGAAGGCGCAGTCGTCGATTTCCATCATCACGCCCTTGAGCGCCTTCTGCGGCCCTTCCACTGGCACTTCCAGCAGCTGCAGGATCACCGGCTGGTCCTTGCCCAGCATCTCGCCGCTGGCAATGCGGAACAGCAAGGCATAGCCGATCTGGCCGGCTGCACCGGTGACGGCCACGCGCACGGGTTTCTTGGTGGTCATGGAGGGCTCCTGGGACGGGTTGGAAAAAGGGGCGTCTGTGTCTTTACCGCCAGCCGCGATTCTAGTCACCGCCAGCTGACTAAAGTCTTATGTCTTATGCAAGACTGTTTGGATGACAATCACCGCATGCCGACCGTTGCCGACATTGCTGAGAGCGCCGCCCCCGTCACGTCCGCCGGCATGGCCACGCCGTCCTTCAGCCCGCTGTACCAGCAGATCAAGGCGCTGCTGGTGCAGAGCCTGCAAGCCGGTGAATGGCAGCCGGGCCAGGTGATTCCGAGCGAGGTGGACCTGGCGGGGCGCTTCAAGGTCAGCCAGGGCACCGTGCGCAAGGCCATCGATGAGATGGCAGCCGACAACGTGCTGGTGCGCCGCCAGGGCAAGGGTACCTTCGTCGCCACCCATGCCGAAGAGTCCACCCAGTACCGCTTCTTGCGCCTGACGCCTGATGCTGGCAGCAGCCCCGACCTGCAGCGCCGCTTGCTGGAATGCCGGCGCATGCGCGCGCCGGCCGAGGTGGCGCGACTCTTGATGCTGAAAGCCGGTGAAGCGGCGGTGCAGGTGCGCCGCCTGCTGCTGGCCGGCGACAGCCCAGTGGTTCCCGTGGTGCTGGACGACCTGTGGCTGCCCGGCACGCTCTTCAAGGGTTTGACGGCCGAGCGGCTGGAAGGCTGGCGAGGCCCGATGTACCGCTTGTTCGAGGCTGAGTTTGCGGTCCACATGATCCGCGCCGAAGAAAAAATCCGCGCCGTGGCCGCACCTGCGGAAGAAGCCGGCCTGCTGGGGGTGGCTGCCGGTACCCCGCTGCTGTCGGTGGAACGGTTGTCGTTCACCTATGGCAACCGGCCCGTGGAACTGCGGCGAGGTCTTTACCACACCAGCAGTCACCACTATCGCAATGTGTTGAGTTGAAGGCCACTGCTGCCGTCACGCCTCAATCTGCTGCATTGCAATAAACTCTTTCGGTTTCATGCGGTTTCAAGAACGCCAAAAATGCCTGAGATGACAAGACAAAGACCGGGAACGATGCGTCTGGTGGACGCCGTCAAGTACAGACTGCCGCCCGCTGGAGTGGTGTCCATCCTGCACCGTGCCAGCGGCGGCCTGATGTTCGTGCTGCTGCCCTTTCTGATCTGGCTCTTTGACGTCAGCGTCACGTCCGAGGTCAGCTTCGAGGTCTTCCGCAGCACCTTCAATGCCGGCATCGGGTTCCTGCCCGCGTGGTTCATCAAGCTGGTGGTGTGGGCGCTGATCTGGTCCTTTCTGCACCACTTCATCGCTGGCGTGCGCCACCTGTGGATGGACGCCACCCACAGTGTCAGCAAGCAGCAGGGCCATACCTCGGCATTGATCACGCTGGGCTTGAGCGTGCTGCTGACGTTGGCGTTGGGTGCCAAGTTGTTTGGCTGGATCTGAGGCAAAAAACCATGTCAGTGAACTACGGATCCCGTCGCGTCGTGGTCGGCGCGCACTACGGCATGCGCGACTGGCTCAGCCAGCGCATCACCGCTGTGCTGATGGCACTTTTCACCATCGTCCTGCTGGCGCAACTGCTGTTTGGTGGCCCGCTGGGCTATGACCGCTGGGCCGGTATCTTTGCTTCGCAGTGGATGAAGGTGCTGACCTTCGTCGTCTTCATCTCGATCGGCTGGCACGCCTGGGTCGGCATGCGCGACATCTGGATGGACTACATCAAGCCCGCGGCCCTGCGCTTGACGCTGCAGGTGGCCACCATCGTCTGGCTCGTGGGCTGCATGGGCTGGGCCGTTCAAGTGCTCTGGAGACTGTAGACATGGGTCTGGGTTCAACTGCAAGTTCGCTGCCGCGGCGGAAGTTTGATGTCGTCATCGTCGGTGCCGGCGGCTCCGGCATGCGCGCTTCTCTGCAACTGGCACTGGCCGGGCTGAACGTGGCCGTGCTGTCCAAGGTCTTCCCGACACGCTCGCACACCGTGGCCGCACAAGGCGGCATCGGTGCGAGCCTGGGCAATATGGCCGAGGACAACTGGCACTACCACTTCTACGACACCGTGAAGGGTTCTGACTGGCTCGGCGACCAGGACGCCATCGAATACATGTGTCGCGAGGCGCCGAAGGTTGTCTATGAGCTAGAGCACATGGGCATGCCTTTCGACCGCAACCCCGACGGCACCATCTACCAGCGCCCCTTCGGCGGCCACACCGCCAATTACGGTGAAAAGCCGGTGCAGCGCGCCTGCGCCGCAGCTGACCGCACGGGTCACGCCATGCTGCACACGCTGTACCAGCAGAACGTGAAGGCCCGTACCAACTTCTTCGTCGAATGGATGGCGCTGGATCTGCTGCGCAATGCCGACGGCGATGTGCTGGGTGTCACCGCGCTGGAAATGGAAACCGGCGAAGTCCACATCCTGGAAGCCAAGACCACGCTCTTCGCCACCGGTGGCGCTGGCCGCATCTACGCCGCCAGCACGAATGCGTTCATCAATACCGGCGACGGCCTCGGCATGGCGGCGCGCGCCGGCATCCCGCTGGAAGACATGGAGTTCTGGCAGTTTCACCCCACTGGCGTGCATAACGCCGGTGTGCTGCTGACAGAAGGCTGCCGCGGCGAAGGTGCCATTCTTCGAAATTCCGACGGTGAACGGTTCATGGAACGTTATGCGCCGACGTTGAAAGACCTGGCGCCGCGCGACTTTGTATCGCGCTGCATGGACCAGGAAATCAAGGAAGGCCGAGGCTGCGGCCCCAACAAGGACTACATCAACCTGGACATGACGCACCTGGGCGGCGACACCATCGCCAAGCGCCTGCCCAGCGTGCTGGAGATCGGCCACAACTTCG
>JAYSYB010000523.1:0-3335 GCA_043716775.1 Rubrivivax sp. | reverse complement strand
GGTGCCAGATTCACCCTGGCAGTGCTCCCGCAGCACCACGCCGATGCTGGCGCTGCTGTACACCGGCTGCCCGCCCAGTTCGTAAAGCTTTCGCAGTGAATCGCACAGCCGCTGCGCCACCAGGCTGGCGTCGTCGGCACTGCGCAGGCCTTCCAGCAGGACCACAAATTCATCGCCGCCCAGTCGCGCCGCCGTGTGCTCTGGCAGGGTCGGCCGGTGGCTGGCCTCAGACCCGACCCGCAGGCCACTGGCCGGGCTGGCCCGGCCCACGGCGTCGCGGGTGCGCAAGGCCGCGTTCAGCCGCCCGGCCACCAGCCGCAAGAGCTGGTCGCCAGCGCCCTGTCCGCGTGTGACGTTGATGCTGTCGAAGCGGTCCACATTGATGAACAGCACTGCAAAGGGGTGAGCCGTATCAAGCTGCGCCGCGTGCAGCGCGGCGTCGATGCGCTCCAGCACCACCGTGCGGTTGGGCAGCAAGGTCAGGCTGTCGATGCGCGTGGCATCGCGCCAGTGGTCGGCCAGGCGCTGTTGCTGCTGCCGAACCGACTGCGTGATGTCGCTCAGGCTGGCCACCAAACTGTGCTCGTCGAGTCGCACCAGCCGGATCGCCAGCGTCGTCGTCGCACTGCTGGGTGCATAGGCGCTGCGCAGCACGACGTGCAGGCCTTCGCAGATCACGTCGCCCGGTTTCGACGGCGCCGCTGCCAGCGCACGGAATTGCGGCGCCACCGGTGCCAGCACGTTGAACAGGTTGTCGAGGTTGCCGTCGGCCACCAGCGGCATCAGCAGCTGCGCCGACATCGGGTTGATCATCGTGATCTCGCCGTCCAGCGTCGTCTGCACCAGGCCGATCGGGGCCTGATAGAGAAGCTGCATCAAGGCCTCGTGGGCGGCCGAAGAGCCTTCTGTCATGGGGCGGCGGATGCGGGTCAGGCGGCCGCTGTGGCAGGTTGGCCCTGCACAGCCTGCCAGCGAAGCACCCGGTTGCGGCCAGCAACCTTGGCGGCGTAAAGGGCGGTGTCGGCGCGCTGCAGCAGTGCCTGGATGCCATCCACCCCAGGCTCCATGGCGGCCACGCCGATGCTCACCGTGCAGAAAATGGCCTTGCCATCGACATGCACCGGCTGGCCGCGCAGGCGTTCGCACACCCGCAGGGCTACCGCTTCGGCACCGTTCAGGTCAGTGCCTGGCAGCAGCACCGCAAATTCCTCGCCGCCCACGCGCGCCACCACGTCCATGGCACGAAAGGTGGCACTCAGGCACGCGGCCAGATGCCGCAGCACTGCGTCGCCCGCTGCGTGGCCATGGCTGTCGTTGATGCGCTTGAAGTGGTCGGCGTCGATCATCAGCACCGACATCGGCCTGGGCTGGCGATGCCAGCGCTTGATCTCGAGTTCGGCCGCATCATGGAAGGCGCGCCGATTGGCCAGCCCCGTGAGGTGGTCGCACGACACCGTCTGCCACAGCGCCTGCGTCGCCTCCCTCCGCTCCGACACGTCGCGCAGGATCAGGCTGTAGGCGCGGCTGTCCGGGTCGGTGTCTTCGGACGCATGCAGCGGCGCGATGAGGCAACTGCCCCAGAAGCGGGAGCCGTCAGCGCGGACGCGCCAGCCTTCTTCCAGGCTCCAGCCGCTGCTGTCGGCGTCGTGCAGGCGGTCCAGCACGCGCTCGGCCGGCAGGCTGTCGGCCGGGTGGAAGAGTGCGTAGCTCTGGCCCACGACGGCGCCGCTGTCGAAACCCGTGACGCGGGCGATGCTGGCGTTCCAGGCCTGCATCTGGCCACGGCCATCCAACTGCATCAGCGCGTAGTCGGTCAGGCCGGAGACGAGCGCGTTCAACCAGGCCTGGCTCTGGCGCAGGTCCCGGTCGCGCTTGACGGACTGCGTGGCGTCGCTGAGCACCACCATCAAGCGGTCGCTGTCCAGCTTCATCAGCGTCAACGACAGGATCTGCGCATCCTTGCGCCGTGCCTGCGTGCGGCCCACCTGCAACGGCAGCGCGTCGCACACCACCCCGTGGGGCGCGTCGAAGGCCTGCACGCGATGCCGCAGGTCAGGCGCCAGACTTTCAAGTGCGGCGTACAGGTTGACGAGCTCACCGTCACGCGACAGCGGCATCAGCAACTGCGCACACAACGGGTTGACCATCACGATCTCGCCGTCGTGCCGGGCCTGCAACAAGCCAATGGGCGCGATGTACAAGAACTGGATCAGCGCCTCGTACTCTTCTTCGACGGAAGAACTCATGCTGCGTACCGAGGTCAAGCAGGCCGCAGCACCAGCACGTACCGCCGCGCGGCGCCGGCGCCCGCCAGCAAACGCAGCTTGACCTTGACGGGCCGCATGCGCAGCGTCAACACGTAGTCGATGGTCGCGTCCAGCGTCGTTCCGTTGGCCAACGCGTCTTCAAAGCGCTGCGCCACCAGGAAGTTGTTCATGCAGGGCGCCACCACGGTGAACAGCGCGTTGCCCAGCACACGCTCCTTCGACAGCCCGGCAAGCCTGGATTCGAGCGCGTTGTAGCAGCACACGACACCGGCCGCGTCGATGCCGATGACGCCGAAGTCCAGCGCGTCGAGTTCATCGTCGCCGGCTTCGTCGAGGTGCTGCTGCAAGTGAGGGTCGGCAAAGGCGAGCGCTTGTGCGGTGGTCATGGTGGGGTTCCGGGTGATCAAGAATGTGGCGCCAGGGCGGAAGGGGATGAAGGGCGGGCGGACCGGCCCGTTAACGCGGCTGCTGCCAACGTGGCGTCAGGCCCCAGTTCCCTGGTATTCGGCCGCACTGGCAAGGACTTGAGGGAACTTGAGTGCCTTCGCCCCGCTGGCCGCTCGCCGCCTGCACCGCAGGTAAGAATGGCGTCATGTCTGCCACCACCTTGCCCAGCCACCTGGCCCACAACGTCATGCACTTCGGCCGCGTGTTGCGCCAAGCCGGCATGCCCGTGCCCACCGAGCGCGTCGCACTGGCACTCACGGCGCTGCAAATCGCGGGCCTGGAGAGCAAGCGCGACTTCCATGACACCTTGGCGGCCTGTTTCATCGACCGCGTGGAACACCGCGAACTCTTCGAGCAGGCCTTCTACCTGTTCTGGCGCGACCCCGACCTGGCGGGCCGCATGATGGCCTTGCTGCTGCCCAAGGTGCAGGCCAAGACCGAAGCACCACCGGTGCCTGAAAACCGACGCCTGGGCGACGCGCTCTTTCCGCACCAGCCGAATTTGCGAAACCCGGCGCCGCAGCCGCCACCGCCCGAGCAGATCGACGTCGATGCCACGTTGACCTGGAACGAGCGCGAACTGCTGCAGAAGGCCGACTTCGACACCATGTCGGCGGACGA
>JAYSYB010000522.1:0-3357 GCA_043716775.1 Rubrivivax sp. | reverse complement strand
CGTGGCGCTTCCCAACCCAGCAATTTGGGCACCGTGGCGATGTTCTCGCCAATCGTCATGTGGGGAAACAGCCCCACCTGCTGGATCACATAGCCGATAGACCGGCGCAGTTCCACCGCGTCCATCCGCGTGACATCGCGCCCACCCACTTCGATCCGCCCGGAGTCCGGCTCCACCATGCGGTTGATCATGCGCATGGTGGTGGTCTTGCCACAGCCCGAGGGGCCAATCAGCACGCAGACTTCACCTGCCTTAATGGTGAGCGACAGCCCATCAACCGCAGGGGGTGCGCCAGCGCCAAAGGACTTGGTGAGGCCGTCGAAGGTGATCATGCGGTGCGCAGCCCAAGGGGTGTCATGCGGCGCTGCAAAGCGCCAAAAAGAAAGTCCGTTCCGAGTGCCAGCAACGCCACCGGAATGGCCCCCACCAGCAACTGCGGGACGGCCATCATCGCGATGCCTGTGGTGATGAAGTCCCCCAGCCCGCCACCGCCAATGAATGCCGCCAGCACGGCGCCAGAAATTACCTGCACGGCCCCGGTGCGCAGGCCCGCAAAAATGGCCGGCAAAGCCAACGGAATTTGGATCTGGCGCAGCAGGACCGCGCGCGTCATGCCCATGCCAATCGCCGCATCAACCACATCGGCATCGACGCCGCGCATGCCGACGATGGTGTGCGTCACGATGGGCGGGATGGCAATCAGCGTCAACGCAAACAGCGACGGCGCAAAGCCAATGCCCAGCACCGGCATCACCAGCGCCAGCACCGCCAGTGATGGCAGGGTGCGCCCCACATTGGCCACGTTCACCACGGCCAGCGACAGCCCGCTGCGCCGGGCGACTGCGATCCCTGCGGGAATGCTGATCAGCGCGGCCAGCATCAGTGCACAGGCCGACAGCGCGATGTGCACGCCCAATGCGCGCACAAACAGCGCCGGGTGGGTGAGCACGTAGTTCCAGGCGTCAATGAACATTTGCTGGCCTCAGCTTTGGTTTGGGGTTGAGCTTGGCGTTCAGGGTGACGTTCAAGTTGGCGCTTGGTTTCACAGTCAGCCCGCCTGCCGGCGCAACAGCCGACGCTCCAGCAATGCCAGCAGCAGATCGACGCTGACGGCCAGCGCGCAGGCGGTCAATGCACCCGTCCATATTTTTGCCGGGTGGTCATTGCTGATGCCGTTGAAGATCAGCGTGCCCAGCCCGCCCGCATTGACGTATGCGGCCACTACGGTGACGCTGATCACCGTGACGGCGGACACCCGCAGGCCCGCCACAATCAGGGGCAGCGCCAGCGGCAGCTCGATGCGCCGCATGATCTGGGCGCTGTCCATGCCCATGCCACGCGCAGCATCAATCACGTCCGCCGGCACTTCGCGGATGCCGGTGGCGACGCTGCGGATCAGGATCATCAGCGAAAACGCCACCATGGTGATGATGGCGTTGGTGCGCCCCAGGCCCACCACAGGAATCAAAAACGCCAGAAAAGCCAGCGTCGGGATGGTGTACAGGAATCCCGAAACCGTCATCACGGCGGCATACAGCCGGGCGCGCCGGGCGGCCACGATGCCAATGGCCAGCGACAGCGCAAACGCAATAGTCAGCGCCGTCAGTGATATGGTAATGTGCTCGCCCAACGCATGCGCAACATCCGCCCAGTTGCGCAGGAACCAGGTCATGCCGACGCCACACCGTCTTGGGTCTGCACGGCGTTGAACAGGCCTGCGGCAACCGCCCGCTGCACCCGGTCAATGTCGGGCCCGAGCGGGCGGTCTTCGTCCAGCAGGGCTGCGATGGCGCGCACCTGGGTGTAGGCAGCACGCGCGCCCGCGCCCATGGTCGCCGGGTCCAGCTCACGCAGGTCCACCGCCTGGGCGGCCACCATCAGCTCAATCGCAATCAGGTAATGCACACGCTCCAGCAGTTCGCCCAACTTCTCGGCCACGCCCAACGCCATGCAGGCATGGTCTTCCAGTGCTTCAGAGACTGGCATGAAATCGAGCGAGCCCGGGTTGGCGCGCAGGCGGATGTCGGCCCACAGCGCGGTCAGGGTCTTCTGCACCGTGGCAAAGCCGGAGTGGGCGGGGCCACGGCGGGTCAGTTGCAGCGGCAGGCCGGTCAGCGCGGGCGACATGAACCGCTGGCAGCGGGCCACCGACAGGCTGGCACACTGCGCCAGGGCAATCGCACAGGCGTCCAGCGACAGCGCCAGCCCAGGCAAGTGAAAGTTGCCATTGGAGAGCATGACGCCTTCATCGGCCAGCACCAGCGGGCTGTCAGCGGCGCTGTTGAGTTCCACCTCCACCTGCGCGATGGCCAAATCAACCATGCCCTGGACCGCGCCGTGCACCTGCGCCACCACGCGCAGGGAAACCGGGTCTTGCACACGACGCGCCGCGCCCGGTGCCAGCAGGGCGCTGCCGTTGAGAAGGGCGCGCAACTGGCCCGCCACCAAAACCTGGCCGGTGGCTGGTCTGGCGGCGACCGCGCTGGGGTGAAGGGGTGACAGATTGGCGCGAAAACCCTCAAAACCCAGCGCCACCGCCGCCAGCCAGGCGTGCATTGCGGCAGTCACGTCGTGCCGCACCAGTGCGGCGCGCGCCGTGGTGGCAGCGTTGGCGCTGATCAGGGCCAGGCCGTCCTTGACGCCCAGCGTCACGGGCTTTAGTCCCGCGCGCTCCAATGCATCCAGCCCACCAACCACTTCGCCTTCATATTCAGCCTGGCCCTCGCCAAACAGCGGCAGCGCCAGGTGCGACAACTGCGGCAGATCGGCCACGCCAATCGATCCAAAGCGCGGCACCACCGGATGCACCTGCTGGTTCAGCAACGCGATGCAGGCGTCCAGTACTTCAGGCGACACGCCCGACCCGCCGCGCGCCAAGCCCGCAATGCGGGCAAACTGCATGGCGCGCACGCTCGCCTGGTCATAGACAGGCCCCACCGCCACCGCACGCGCGCGCACAGCGCGGCGCTGGTAGTCTTGCAGATCGGCCGGTGCCAGCGCGGCACCGGTGTTGGCACCGAGCGCGGAATTAAGCCCGTAAACCGGCTCGCCGGAACTTGCGAGGCGCATCACCACGGCGCGGGCTGCAATCACACGGGCACGCGCGCCAGCGGCCAGCAATACCGTCTCTTTGGCGCGCGCCACACGCACCACACCGCCCACGGTCAGCCATGTCTCCCCAACCTCTAGTGTCATGGCGCAGCACAGTCCAGCGGCAGACAGCGTGGCGTGCGGTGCAGCTTATTTGACCAGCCCTTTTGCTTTAAGAAAGTCGCGTGCCACGTCTTTGGGCTCCAGCTTGTCGCCATCCACCTGCAAATTCATCTGCGCCATGGTGGCTTCATCGAGCAGGGCGCT
>JAYSYB010000521.1:0-3357 GCA_043716775.1 Rubrivivax sp. | reverse complement strand
AAGGGCACCAGGCGCAGCGTGAACAGGTAAAAGGCGCCTTCACGCTCCACGCCCTTGTCGATGTCAGCCAGCCGAGCGCCAAAGCGCGCCTTCACGCTGTCACGCAGGACATAACGCGCAAAAATCATGGCCAGTGTGGCTCCGATGCTGGATGCGAAGGACACGATGAGGGTGCCTGCAACCAAGCCGAAAATGGCCCCGGCCAGCAGCGTCAGGATGGCCGCACCGGGCAGCGACAGCGCGGCCACTGCGACGTAGGCGGCAAAGAAGGCCGCTATCACCCGCAGCGGCTTGCCCGCGTACAGCGCGGCAAATTCAGCTTGCGCGCCCTTGATGTAGTCCAGGCTGAAGAAGCGGCCGAGGTCGAGCGCAAAAAACGCCACCACCGCCACCAGCAGGGCTGCCAGCAGCAGCAGTTTGTTTTTGGTCAATCGGACTCTCCTCGTCGGTGCACTGTCGGCGCTGCTTTGTCGGACCAGGCGGGCGCGACCTTACACCCGAAAGGCCTGCCAGCCCGCCGCGAGGCGCGTCAGTATCGTCAGGCCGCAGAGCGCCGCGAAGCCATAGGCCAGTGCGGCAAAGTGCGCCGGCCACAAGCACATCAGACAGAAGCAGACAAACGTCTCGCTGGCCTCGGTCAGGCCGCCCAGGTAGTACAGACCTTTGTGCGGATAGGCGTCGCTCGTCAAGCTGCGGCGCTCGGCCATTGCCGCGAAGGCCAGGAAGCTGGACGCCGTGCCCATGAAGGCCGCCAGCAGGGTAGCAGCGGGCAGCGCATTGGCGGCGGGGTCGGCCCACGCAAACGCCAGCGGGATGCTGGCGTAGAACAGAAAGTCGAGCGTGATGTCCAGAAACGCGCCGCGGTCGGTGGGTGTGGACAGACGGGCCACAGCGCCGTCCAGGCCGTCCAGCAGGCGGCTGACCAAGATCAACGCCAGACCCCACAGCGGCCTGCCGCTGGCTATTGCACCTGCCGCGCCCATGCCCAGTGCAAAGCCAACGAGTGTGAGCGTATCGGCCTTCAGGCCCAGCGCCACTGCGCCGCGCGCCAGCGTCTGCAAAGGCCGCTGGATGAGCGCGGTCAGCGCGCGGTCCAGCATCGCCGCTCCGCCGTCAGCCCTAACGTCATAGGCCCCACGTCATCAGCCCCACGTCATCAGCGCAGCGGTCAAAGCCGGTCCTGCCCGTTGACGATGATGCGTGTCTCGGACACCGGCACCAGGTCACGCTGGCCGGTGTTGTCGACGAAGCGCAGGCGCAGCAGGTAGCTGCCCGGGGCCAGCAACAGCGTGGCTTGCGTGACGCCGCTGCTCAGGTCGACGTTCTGCGGCGCGCTGTTGTCGTTGCGCAGAACGTCCAGCGCGAAGTGGCCCAGCCCTTCGGCGCCGAAACCCTTGGGCGCAACGCCAAAGCCATCGACCGCAAAGCGCACATTGATTGGGCTGACCACGGTTTCGCCGTCGCGCACATTGCTGATGAGCGCCCGCGTGCCTTCAGCGCGCGGGCGCGAGACTTCGTCCTGGTACCAGTCACGGCAGCTGGTGTCGAAGTTGGCGCGGGTGACCTTGGGGCCCGGCGTGGCACGCGGCCCGCGCACGGTGATGTGCACTTCGGGGCTGAAGACGAAGTAGGGCCGGTGTTCGTGGTCGGCAAACAGCAGCCGCAAGCGGTGCGGCCCGGGTGGCAATGACACCACGGCGCCAGTCTGGCCCCTGCCGTAGTGGCGGTGAAAGTCGTTGAACGGGATCTGGTCTGCGGGGTTGATGGGCAACTGCGTGTTCACCAGCACGTGGTGGTGGCCGGCCTTGGCCTTGGGGTGCGGCTTGCCGGCCGGAATGACGCCCATGCCGCGGATCGAAAAGTCGATGCGGAACGGCGAATAGACCGTGTAGCCGTCGCGCAGGTTGGACACGTCCACGGCGGTCGGCTCCACCAGCCGGACACGGGTGCGTTCGCGGGTGTACTGCAGCCAGCATTGGCGCTCGAGCTCATCACGCGGCAGCGCTTCGGCCAGCGCGGATTTGGCTTGCAGGGCCACGCAGGCTATCGCCATGACGCGCGCCATCCCGAGCACCCCGTCGCGCACCACACGGCCCACCACACCGTGCACCACACCGTGCCCCACACCGTGCCCCACACCGTGCGACACCCGCGCGCACCGGTACCAATTCCCTCTGATTGCTGTTGTTGTCATCAAGCGTTCACCATGATCGGTCTTTTTTTTGCTGCCGGAGTGTGGCTTCAGCGGGCCGCTTCAGGCAATACCGGGTTTCACGTCGCGGGCACCTAGCAGCCAACCGCGCGTCAACGTTTCCACAAGCCAGGCTTCAAAGTCGAAACCGGGCCGATCGCACGGGGCGCTCAGCGCGGCGCCCAGGCTGGAGCCTTGCAGCAGCAGGCGGGTGAAGATGTCGTCGACGTCGTCGAGCACGGCGACGCGGACCTGCCAGCCCTGGCGCCAGACCAGCGCCGATTCACCCCGGCCGCATGCCAGCGCGGCGCGCGCGTTGGGATCGGACAGCATCAGCCCATGGGGCCATATCCGCCGCCGCCAGGCGTCTCGACCACAAACACGTCACCCGGCTCCATCACGGCGGAGCCGATATGGCCCAGGCCTTCGACGCTGCCGTCGCGTCTTTCGATGCGGTTGATGCCCAGCGCCCCCGGCGCGCCGCCGGCCATGCCGAAGGCCGGCACGGTGCGGCCGTTGGACAGGATGCTGGCCGTCATGCGCTCCAGGAAGCGCACCCGACGCACGCCACCGTCGCCGCCCTGCCACTGGCCCTTGCCACCGCTGCCGGCGCGGATGGCATAACTTTCAAGAAGCACGGGGAAGCGGAACTCCAGCACCTCGGGGTCGGTGAGGCGCGAATTGGTCATGTGGGTCTGCACCACGCTCGTGCCGTTGAAGCCCCCGACGACGCGGCCAGCGTCGTCTTTCCAGGCGCCGGCGCCGCTGCCGCCCGAGATCGTCTCGTAGTACTGGTGCGTTTCATTGCCGAAGGTGAAGTTGTTCATCGTGCACTGGCCGGCGGCCATCACACCCAGCGCGCCGTACAACGCATTGGTAACGCAGGTGCTGGTTTCAACGTTGCCCGCCACCACGGCAGCGGGCGGGTTGGGGTTGAGCATGCAGCCCGCGGGCACGATGATGTGCAGGGGTTTCAGGCAGCCGGCGTTGAGCGGGATGTCATCCATCACCAGCGTGCGGAAGACGTAGAGCACCGCAGCCATCGTCACTGCCTTGGGCGCGTTGAAGTTATTGGGCAGTTGCGCGCTCGTCCCCGTGAAGTCGATGGTGGCTTCACGTTCCGCCGCATGCACCGTGACCTTGACGCTGATGCGCGCGCCATTGTC
>JAYSYB010000053.1:0-7533 GCA_043716775.1 Rubrivivax sp. | reverse complement strand
GCCTCGCAACTGGCGCTGCGCCTGGTGGGCTCACTGGGCCGCATCAACCAGCAAAACCTGCGCACCGGGCGCCTGGCGGACGACGAATGGGGTCGCCTGGCTGAAGCCGTGGACAAGCTCGGCAAGGTGCAGATGTTCATCGACGAAACCGCCGCGCTCACGGTGGCAGAACTGCGCGCCCGCGCGCGGCGCATGGCGCGCCAGTTTGGTGGCACGCTAGGTCTAATCATCGTCGACTACCTGCAGCTGATGAGCGGCAGCGGCGGCAGCGACGAAAACCGTGCCACCGAACTGGGTGAAATCTCGCGCGGCCTGAAGGCGCTGGCGAAGGAACTGCAATGCCCAGTGATAGCGCTTTCGCAGCTGAATCGCAGCGTGGAAACGCGCACCGACAAGCGGCCGATGATGAGCGACCTGCGCGAGTCCGGTGCCATCGAGCAGGACGCCGACATCATCCTGTTCATTTACCGCGACGACTATTACAACAAGGAAAGCAAGGAGCCTGGCGTCGCCGAAATCCTGATCGCCAAACAGCGGAATGGGCCTGTCGGCACAGTGCGACTGGCCTTCCTGAAGCCGCTGACGAAGTTTGACAACCTGGCGCCGGGGTCGGGTTCGGAGTACTGAGGCGATGCCTGGTTCCGGCTTGCACCTATGCTCTCCAACACCCGTGATCAGCCACTAGCAGCCACCCTCCGGTACGCCCCGGTGGGCGCTCTCAAGGGGCGCGGCACGGTCTGGGCCCTGGACCACCGCTTCAGCACGGACCAGCGCAGTGAATTCGATGACGGCTGGGGCACGCTGGAGCGGGCGGCAGCAGAAGAAACTGCAGCGCCCTTGACGCAAGTCGGCCGAGAAAACGTGCGCCGTATCCTGTCGGGCAACGACTCACCCGACATCGGCTTCGACCTTTCCATCAATCCCTACTGCGGCTGCGAACACGGCTGCATCTACGGCTATGCCAGGCCAACGCACAGTTACCTGAACCTGTCACCTGGCATCGACTTCGAAACGCGCATCGTCGCCAAAGTCAACGCGGCGAAAAGACTGCGAGAAGCGCTGTCGGCCAAGGGTTACACGCCCGCTCAACTCAACATCGGTTCGGTCACCGACGCGTACCAGCCGGCCGAGCGGCAGTTGCGCATCACGTGCTCGGTCATTGAAGTGTTGTCGCAGGCACGGCACCCGTTTTCAATCGTCACCAAGTCGAGCCTCATCGAGCGCGACTTCGACTTGATCGCGCCTATGGCGCAGCAGTGCTTGGCTGCGGCTCATGTGTCGATCACAACGCTGGACCCCGCGTTAGCCCGCAAGCTCGAACCACGCGCCGCCGCACCTCACCGCCGGCTGCAGACGATCAAGACCTTGGCCGACGCCGGCATCCCAGTGGGTGTGAGCGTGTCGCCGGTGATCCCGTTCCTCGAACGAGCCGGAGCTTGAACGCATCCTCGAAGCAGCACGTGACGCCGGTGCAAGCTCGGCCTTCAGCATCGTGTTGCGCCTGCCCTGGGAAGTGAACCCGCTGTTTCAGCAATGGCTGCAGCAGCACGTGCCTGAACGCGCAGAACGCGTTATGGCACGGGTGCGCGACATGCGCGGGGGCAAGGACAACGACGCCGGGTTTGGCACCCGCATGACAGGGCAGGGCGTGTGGGCCGAATTGCTTCGCCAGCGCTTCAAGAAGGCCTGCGGCCGGCTCGGGCTGAACCGCGAACGGGTGAACCTGGACCTGACTCAGTTCAGCCCTGCGGGCTGGGCCAGCGGGCAGAGCAAACTGTTCTAGAAATTGCGCCGCGTTTCGCCCACGGGGTGTGGTGGCTCTTGGCCGCCCGCAGAGACGCTACTTGAACAGGTCCTTGACCCGGTCGGTCCAGCTCTTGGCGTTGGGGGAATGCCGGTCACCGGACTTGCGGAAGGAATCGTCCAGTTCCTTCAGCAGCTTGCGCTGGTGCTCGGTGATCTTGATGGGCGTTTCGACCGTCACATGACAGTAGAGGTCACCCGGGTAGCTGGACCGCAGGCCCTTGATGCCCTTGCCGCGCAGGCGAAAGGTCTTGCCGTGTTGCGTGCCTTCAGGCAGTTCGATTTCGGCCTTGCTGCCCAGCGTGGGCACTTCCATGCTGCCGCCGAGCGCTGCGGTGGTCAGGCCGACGGGCACGGTGCAATGCAGGTCGTCGCCGTCGCGCTCGAAGATATCGTGTTGCTTGACCCGGATCTCGATGTACAGGTCGCCAGCCGGGCCGCCATTGGTCCCCGGCTCGCCGTTGCCGGCGCTGCGGATGCGCATGCCTTCATTGATGCCAGCGGGAATTTTCACCTCTAGCGTCTTTTGCTTCTTCAGCTTGCCCGCTCCGTTGCATGTGACGCAAGGCTCGGGATTAATCTTGCCGCTGCCGTGGCAGTGCGGGCAGGTCTGCTGGATGCTGAAGAAGCCCTGGCGCATGTGCACCGTGCCAGCGCCGTTGCAGCTGCTGCAAGTCTTGGGGTTGGTGCCGGGCTTGGCGCCTGTGCCTTTGCAGATTTCGCAGTTTTCCCAGGTCGGCACTCGAATCTGCGTGTCCTTGCCGCCGGCCGCTTCTTCAAGCGTGATCTCCATCGCGTAGCTCAGGTCGCTGCCGCGGTACACCTGCTGGCCGCCAGCGCCGCGCCGGCCACCTGCCGCAGCGCCGCCGCCGAAGATGTCGCCGAAGATGTCGCCGAAGGCTTCCGCGAAGCCGCCGAAACCTTCCCCGCCCGGTCCGCCGCGGCCGCCCATGTTGGGGTCGACACCGGCGTGGCCGTACTGGTCGTAGGCGGCGCGTTTCTGGCCATCGGACAGCATCTCGTAGGCCTCTTTGGCCTCCTTGAATTTCTCTTCCGACTTGGCCGCGTCACTGCCCTGGTTGCGGTCGGGGTGGTGCTTCATCGCCAGCTTGCGATAAGCCTTCTTGATGTCTTCCTCGGTGGCGTTCTTGGGCACACCGAGTACGTCGTAATAGTCACGCTTGGCCATGAAGACTTTCTGCAATTCACAAACAACACCGCCGCGTTGACAAGCAGACTGCAGCCTGCTCCTTCAAACGCGGCGCGCCAGATCGGCAACGCGTCTCAAACGGGCTGGCCAGCCTAGCCTTTCTTGACTTCCTTGAACTCGGCGTCGACCACGTTGTCGTCAGCCGGCTTGGCTTGCTGCGGCGCATCGCCTGCAGTTGGTCCGGCCGCTGCACCGGCCGCCGCTTGTGCAGCCTGCGCATCGGCATACATCTTCTCGCCCAGCTTCTGGCTCGCAGTCATCAGCACTTCGGTCTTGGCTTCGATGACCGTCTTGTCGTCACCTTTCAGCGCTTCTTCGACGTCCTTCAGCGCGACTTCGATCTTTTCCTTCTCCGCCGCGTCGAGCTTGTCGCCGTGCTCGGCCACGCTCTTGCGCACGCTGTGCAGCATGGCGTCCGCCTGGTTGCGGGCCTGCACCAGTTCGACCTTCTTGGCGTCGTCGGCCGCGTTCAGTTCGGCGTCCTTCACCATCTTCTGGATTTCTTCTTCCGTCAGGCCTGAATTCGCCTTGATGGTGATCTTGTTTTCCTTGCCCGTGCCCTTGTCCTTGGCGCTCACGTGCAGGATGCCGTTGGCGTCAATGTCGAAAGTGACCTCGATCTGCGGCAGCCCGCGCGGTGCCGGCGGAATGCCTTCCAGGTTGAACTCGCCCAGGCTCTTGTTGCCTGTGGCCAGTTCACGCTCGCCCTGGTAGACCTTGATGGTCACGGCCGGCTGGCTGTCGTCGGCGGTGCTGAAGGTCTGCGCAAACTTGGTCGGGATGGTGGTGTTCTTCTTGATCATCTTGGTCATCACGCCACCCAGCGTTTCGATGCCCAGGCTCAGCGGCGTCACGTCCAGCAGCAGCACGTCCTTTCGGTCGCCACTGAGCACCTGGCCCTGGATGGCCGCGCCGACGGCCACCGCTTCGTCGGGGTTGACGTCCTTGCGCGGTTCCTTGCCGAAGAACTCCTTGACCATCTCCTGCACCTTGGGCATGCGCGACATGCCGCCGACAAGGATGATGTCGTCGATCTCGGTCAGCTTGACGCCCGCGTCCTTCACCGCAATGCGGCAGGGTTCCATCGTGCGCGAGATGAGCTCATCGACCAGGCTTTCCAACTTGGCGCGCGTGAGCTTGATGTTCAGGTGTTTGGGGCCCGACGCATCCGCCGTGATGTACGGCAGGTTGATGTCGGTTTGCGTGCTGTTGGACAGCTCGATCTTGGCCTTCTCGGCGGCTTCTTTCAGGCGCTGCAGAGCCAGCACGTCCTTGGTCAGATCGACGCCTTGATCCTTGCGGAATTCAGCGACGATGTAGTCGATGATGCGCTGGTCGAAGTCTTCGCCGCCCAGGAAGGTGTCGCCATTGGTGGACAGCACTTCAAACTGCTTTTCACCGTCGACATCGGCGATCTCGATGATGCTGATGTCAAAGGTGCCACCGCCCAGGTCAAAGACCGCGATCTTGCGGTCGCCCTTGCCGTGTTTGTCCAGGCCGAAGGCCAGCGCTGCGGCGGTCGGCTCGTTGATGATGCGCTTGACGTCCAGGCCCGCGATGCGGCCGGCGTCCTTGGTGGCCTGCCGCTGCGAATCGTTGAAATACGCCGGCACGGTGATGACGGCTTCCGTCACTTCTTCACCCAGGTAGTCCTCGGCCGTCTTCTTCATCTTGCGCAGCACTTCGGCGCTGACCTGCGGCGGCGCCATCTTCTTGCCGCGCACTTCCACCCAGGCGTCGCCGTTGTCGGCAGCGGCGATGGTGAAGGGCATCAGGCCGATGTCCTTCTGCACTTCCTTCTCGGCAAACTTGCGGCCGATGAGGCGCTTCACGGCGTACAACGTGTTGCGCGGGTTCGTCACTGACTGCCGCTTGGCGCTGGCACCGACGAGGATCTCGCCGTCTTCCTGGTACGCAATGATCGACGGCGTGGTGCGGGCACCTTCGCTGTTCTCGATCACACGCGTGGTGTTGCCTTCCATGATGGCCACACACGAATTCGTGGTGCCCAGGTCGATGCCGATGATCTTGCCCATTTTTGTGGCTCCTTCAGGAGTGATTCAGTGGTGTTGAGTTGTGGATAACTCGCCAGCTTTCAAGGCCGCCGGCGTGTCATGAAGATGTGTTTGAGGCGGGTTTGCGAGTTACTTCGGCGCCGCTACCGTCACCAGCGCAGGTCGCAACACGCGGTCGGCGATCAGGTAGCCCTTCTGCAGCACGGCCACCACGGTGCCGGCTTCGTTGTCGGCCGGCACCACGCTGATGGCTTGATGCTGGTGGGGGTCGAATCGGGTGCCTGCGGGCGGCGCGATGACCAGCACCTTGTTGCGCTCCAGCGCCGCGCTGAGTTGCCGCAGCGTGGCGTGCACACCTTCCAGCACCTGGTCCACCGTGGCGCCGGGCAGGGCAATGGCGGTTTCCAGGCTGTCCTTCACCGGCAGCAGGCTGTCGGCAAAACTTTCGATGGCGAACTTGCGCGCCTTCGTCACTTCTTCGTCGGCGCGGCGGCGAGTGTTTTCGGCCTCGGCCTTGGCACGCAAGAA
This sequence comes from Rubrivivax sp., assembly GCA_043716775.1. Lineage (GTDB taxonomy): Bacteria > Pseudomonadota > Gammaproteobacteria > Burkholderiales > Burkholderiaceae_C > Rubrivivax. Next base: position 1,977 of record JAYSYB010000053.1, on the reverse strand, counting down.
CGAATCGGACAGCTCGCTGTGGCGGGCCTGCAAGTCAGCCCACTGGGCTTCAAGATTGGGTGCCGCAACAGGCACTTCATCTGGCGATGTTGCCGCGCCGCTTATGCCGCTTGTGCCATTCGCGTGGGCTTGGTCAGTGTCTGGGTTCTCGTTCATGGCGTGCAGAAAATTGTTCCATCTCGACTTGAGGCCGGAGCCCGCGCTTTCAATAGGGTCTTGGCGAAAAGTTTTGCCTCCGGTTTCGCCTCAGGTTTTGCCTCAGTCCGGGCCCGGCCCGATATCGTCCACGCTGGCGCTCCAGCGTTGCCAGTCCGCCAACTCGCGCCGGTTGCGCTTGGTAGGGCGCCCCTGTTCGATGGACTGCGCCGGCTCCGCGCCCAGCCGGCGCTGCTCGGCTGCCTTTTCGCGCAGTGCGATGCTCTCTGGCGTTTCTTCGTACAGCGCCTGCGCGACCGGTGCGGGGCCGCGATGTTGGCTCAGCGCTCGCACCCGCAACGTGCGCGTGACGGGGCCTTGGCGCAGTGCCAGCAGGTCGCCCGGCTTGAGTTCACGCGAGGCCTTCGCGACCTGCTCGTTGACCATCACGCGGCCGCGGCCGATCTCGTCCGAAGCCAGCGCGCGGGTCTTGTAGAAACGCGCAACCCACAGCCACTTGTCCAGGCGCACGCGATCTTCAGGGTTCATGACGGCTCTCCAGCGGCAGGGTGACGATGGCATCCAGGCCCAGCACGCCCCCAGTGCCGCCGCGGTTATGCAGCTTGATGCTGCCGTTCAGCGCCTGCACGATCTCGAGGCAGATCGCCAGGCCCAGGCCAGACCCGCCGCCCGCGCCGGCCGCCGCAAAGGGCTGGAAGAGGCGGCTGCGCTGCTCGGCGGCGATGCCGGGGCCGCTGTCCGCGATGCACAGCGTGGCTCGGCCACTGTCCACGGACAGCCGCACCGACAGTTGCCCGCCGGCCGGCGTGTGCTTGATGGCGTTGTGCAGCAGGTTGCGCGTCAACTCGCGCAGCGCCCATTCATGCGCGCGAACCGGGGCGGCATGGGTTTCGATGTCGAAGTCGATCTGGCCCACCGCCAGCAACGGGCCCACGTCCAGCGCCACCGCGCGGACGATCTCGTGCCAGGGCTGCACGGCGGCGTCGCCCTGGTGGCGCAACTGTTCCACCTTGGCCAGCGCCAGCATCTGGTTGGCCAAGTCGGTGGCGCGCTGCACGGTAACGCTGATCTCCGCCAGCGCCTGCGGCGGCGCCACATCACCGCGCTGGGCCGACTGCACCTGCGTCTTCAGCACCGCCAGCGGCGTGCGCAACTGGTGAGAAGCGTCGCGCACGAAGCGCTTCTGGTGGTCCAGCAAGTTTGCCAGGCGCGCCATCAGGGAGTTGGTGGCGTCGATCATCGGTTGCAGTTCGCGCGGCGCGTTGGTCACGGGCAGCGCCGACAGATCCGTCTCGGCGCGTGCGCGCAGCTGGGCGCTCAGCAGCCGCACTGGCGCGGTGGCACGCTGCACGACAAAGACCACCACCAGCGCAATCAGCGCCACCAGCAGCAGCTGCTGCCACACCGTCTGCAGCAGCAGGCTGCGCGCCAGCGTGTGGCGCAGCTCCAGCGTTTCTGCCACCTGGATCGTGGCCATGCCCTGGCCTGAGGTGCCCGACACGGGCTGCAGCAGCACGGCCATGCGCACCGGCTCGCCGAGATAACTGTCGTCGTAGAACTGCACCAGCGCCGCGTAGACGCTGGGTTCGCGGCTCGGTGGCCGCGCTTTGGGCAAGTCGGCAAAGCCCGACACCATCTCGCCGCCGAAGCCCGAGACACGGTAGACCATGCGGCTGCGGGTGTCGGCCTCGAAGGCTTCGAGCGCGCTGTAGGGCAGGGTGGCGCGCAGACGCGCTGGGGTCACGTCATCGGCCACCTCCAGCAGCTCGCCAATGGCTTTGGCCGACGCCAGCAGCGTGCGGTCATACGCTGTGTCGGCCG
>JAYSYB010000520.1:0-3372 GCA_043716775.1 Rubrivivax sp. | reverse complement strand
CGCTGCCAGACGGCAGGCCGCTCCAGCTGCATCGTGCGCGCCACCACACCGCCCATGGAGTGGGCGATCAGCCGCACCGGCTGGCCCGATGCCTCGCGCGCCTTGAGCTGCCTTTCGACTTCGTCGGCCAGGCGGCAGGCTTCTTCTTCGATCGGGCGGCGCCAGTCGAAGTCGAAGGCGACCACGTCATGGCTTTTCTTCAGGTGATCGATCAGCGCGCCATAGACCAGACTGATCGGCCCGTCCGGCAGCACCCCATCGGCGCCGGCGGGCTGGTAGCGCAACTGGTCGAAGCCGCCCAGCAGGCGCAGGCCGAGCCAGATGCGCTTGCCGCCCGCTTCGAGGTTGCTGCCCAGCAGGCCGGGCAGCACGATCAGGCCCGGGCGATGGCCTGCCGGCGCCGGGGCGGCACCAGCGCCGCCGCCGCGCAGGCTGCGCGCGCTGCGCACGCCGTCTGAAGTCTCACCCGCCCACGACAGCTGGCCGATGGGCCGGTAGCCGTTGGGGCTGGCCATGGTCAGGCCTTCGACCACGGCGTCCACGGTCAGGGGGTTGCGGAAGTAGCCGAAGTGCGTCGCCTTGCCGCTCTGGTCGAGCAAGAAGCTGGCGCCGTTTTCGCGTGGCGAGCCGCCGTACATCGAGCGCGTGTGGACGACGATGTCGTTGTCGGTCCAGTAGAAGGCGTCCGACAGCAGCGTCTTCAGCCAGCTGCCGATGCTGTCGCCCTGCAGGTCGCCGGCGACCACGCGCAGGTCGCCGGGGATCTTGGCTTCCGGGCGGTTGAGCCAGCGCACCAGCGCGCTGTCCGGCATCATGGCTTCCAGGCCCGGGATGGTGGCCGGGTCGGTGCGGCGTTCAGCCACGGCGTTGAGGAAGTCCACCACCTCGCTCGCGACCAGCGCGCCGGATGTCCTCAAGACCCACGTGAGCACCGACAGGTAGGCGTCGAGCCGGCGTGACGCCAGCAGCGTGCCACGCGCCGGGCAGGCGACACGCACCACCCGTTCAATGTGCAGGCCTTTGTCGACGACAGCCTTCTGCAGATCTTGCATTTCGCGCCGCTGCTTGGCGTGGGCTTCGCCGGCAAAGGGCGCCAGGTCTTGCGCCGACAAGGCCTGCTGGCCCGCCAGGCGTGCCAGCACCTCGGCCACCAGGCCACCGCGCGAATGGGTCAGCAAGTGCAGCCGTGCGCCCTGCGGCATGGCCTGCACCAACGTCAGCGCATTGGCAAAGGGGCTCGCGCCAAGTGTCGGATGGTCCAGCGCATAGACCCGCTGGCCGTAGGCGTCGAAGAGCTTCTTGACGCTGTCAGGGTGTTCATCCCACAGCTTGCCGAAGGTGCTGACGGTGTCCACAAAGGTGCCGTGGATCAGCACCAGGATGGCGCCGCCATCGGCAGCGGCTGGCACGCTCCTGTGCAGCCGGTCGGCTTGCGGCTTGAGAGCACTGAGCGCGCCGGTGTTGGGCAAGGCATAGACGCCGGCTGCCACGCGCCCATCCACCTTGGCGACCAGGCCAGTAGCCGCCAGGTCGGCCACTGCGCCACTGAATTTGCCGAAACACAGCACATCGATACCGGCCAGGATCAGCTTGCCCACCAAGCCGCGCGACCGTCTGGGCGCGGCGTCGGCCAGGCCCTGCCAACCGAGGTCGGCATCGACATCGACTTCGTCCGGCGGCGGTGCGGCCGTGGCGCCGCGTGAGCGTTTGCGCTGGCCGTGGCCCAGCAGCAGGTCGCGCGCGGTCTCGGGGTGCAGCGTCAGCGACGGGCCGCCGGCCAGGTGCAGCACGACGACGTCTTCGTCGGGGATGGCCACCACGCGCAGACGCTCGCCGGCAGACCGCGTGGCCCCTACTCGCACTGACGCCTTGATGCGCGGCCCGCCGTAGGCGACCGGTGCTGCGGCGCCGCGGCTTGCGCCCGCGCCCTGCAGCTGCCCGCTGACGAGGAAGGTGATCGGCGTCTTGTCAGTGGCCATGCTGCTGTGCTCCGGGCGCGGTTCGGGTGGAGGGTCGAGCATCCCCGCAAAGGGCCGGCCGATCAAGCCGGTATGTGCACTGAACGTGCACTGACCTAGGGATGTGCGCTGTGCCCTGCGGTGAGGGCGGTCCAGCCTTCGTCCTTCACTTCAGCCAGCGCCTGAGCCGCACGGATCTCTGCATGCGTGATGCGCCTTAGCTCCACCGGCGCCACAGCCGCCAGCACGCCGAGCTTGGCCGCCGCGCCGTAGCTCAGGTCGATGATGCGGCCGTCAGCGAAGGGGCCGCGGTCGTTGATGCGGACGACGATCTCGCGGCCGTTGGCGGGGTTGCGCACGCGGGCGTAGCTGGGAATGGGCATCGTCTTGTGCGCGGCGGTCATGGCGTGCATGTCATAAATCTCGCCGCTGGCCGTGGGGCGGCCGTGGAATTTGCGGCCGTACCAGCTGGCAAGCCCGCTTTGCTGCAGTGGCACGTCGCTGGTCAGCGGTTCATAGCGGCGGCCCAGCACCTCATAGGGTTTGTTGGGGCCGCCGACGCGGATGGGCTCGACGCGCGGTTCGGCGTCGGGGCGTTGCGCCAGGTCGGCGGGCGGCGTGGCCGGGGGGCCGTCGCGGCCCACCGGGGCGCGGGTGGCGCAGCCTGCGCTCAACATCAAAGTCAGCGTCACCATCAACGCGGCAATGGCGCGCTTCAATTGACCGTGCGCGCCTGCTGCGCGTGCGTGAGTTCAACCCTTTCGCGGCGCAGCGGCTTGCCGGCTTCGTCGTTGTCCTCGATCTCGATCACCACCGGCATCCCGAGCTTGGGCGCATACCAGACCGTGCGCGTGAATTGCAGCTTGCTCACCGGGCCGCTGGCGGGGGTGTCGATGGCCTGGCCGGTGGACTTGATGGGCATGACGTCGAAGTCGCCGGCTGCGGTTTCCATCTGCCGCAGGCTGCCCACCTGGCTGCTGCCGCGCCAGTCGATCTGGCCGCGATGTTTGTCGGCACGCACGTAGTTTTCCTTGAAGGCCAGGACGCGGTTTTCACCAACCTGGGGACGCGCCCACCAGGTTTCCTGCGCGGGTTCGAAGGTGGCTTCGGGGCTGTCGGCGCTGTTCTGGCCGCCCCGCTGACCGTCTTTCTGACTCTTGACGCGGCCCTGCGCGTCCAACTGCAGCTTGCCCCCATTGGCCTGCATCTGGCCGTCGGCCCGCACTTCGTCGATCAGCACGGTGTAGCTCAGCAGCAGTTCGTCCTTGCGCGTGTCCGTCACCTGGTAGGTCAGGATGTCGCCTTCGGCGTGGCCGTAGCTGCTGATGCGGGCTTGATAGACCGGCCTTTCGCCACGGCCGGGTGCTTGTGCGGTGCGGCCGTCGGTGGTGCGGCGGTCGGGGTCGGGGGTTGC
>JAYSYB010000519.1:0-3380 GCA_043716775.1 Rubrivivax sp. | reverse complement strand
GGGGCGATGACTACACCAACCTGGCGCTCCTCACCGACGGCCTGCGTGCCGAGCGCGAGCAGGGCATCACCATCGACGTGGCGTACCGCTACTTCTCCACGCCTGAGCGCGCTTTTATCGTTGCTGACACCCCGGGCCACGTGCAGTACACGCGCAACATGGTGACGGGTGCATCGACTGCGGATGCGGCCGTGATCCTGGTCGATGCCAGCAAGGGTCTCCTGGCTCAGACCTTTCGCCACAGCTGCATCGTCGGCCTGGTGGGTATTCGCCAGGTGGTGCTGGTGGTCAACAAGATGGACCTGGTGGGCCACAGCCAAGCGGTGTTCGACGGCATTGAAAAAGCCTACCGCGACTTTGCAGCGACCTTGGGTTTCAGCGACATCACGGCCATCCCTATCGTGGCGCTGACGGGTGAGCATGTCTTGCAGCGCGCTTCGCGGATGGCCTGGTATGGCGGCCCCACGCTGCTGGCCTGGTTTGAATCGCTGGCAATTGAAACCACGCGCGGGCAGGCCGCGCCGCTGCGCCTGCCAGTGCAATGGGTCGCGCGGAGCGCGTCTGGCTTCAGGGGCTTCAGAGGCCTTTGTGGCCTGATCGCCAGCGGCACCGTGCACACCGGCGACCGCATCCGCGTCCTGCCCTCGGGTCGCGAAAGTCGCGTCGCCCGCCTGGTCACGCTGAACGGCGACCGATCCCGTGCGGTGACTGGAGAGTCGGTGACGCTGACCTTGGAAGACGACATCGACGTCGGCCGGGGCGACATGCTGGCAGCAGCCGATGCCGCACCCGAAGTGGCCGACCAGTTTGAGTGCACGCTGGTCTGGATGGCCGACGCGCCGATGCTGCCCGGGCGCAGCTTTCTCTTGAAGATCGGTACCCGCACCGTGGTGGCCACGGTCACCGAACTCAAGTACCGGCTGGACGTGTCTACTCAGGCCCGGCTGGCGGCCCGCAGGCTGGACCTCAACGACATTGGCGTGTGCAATCTGGCGCTGGACCAGGCCGTGGCTTTCGACTCCTATGCCAGCAACCGCGACACGGGCGGCTTGATCCTGATCGACCGCCTCAGCTTCGACACCGTGGCCGCCGGCATGCTGCACTTTGCACTGCGACGGTCGCACAACATCCAGCCGCAGGCGCAGGACATAGACCGCGCGGCGCGTGCAACCATCAAGGGCCACAAGCCCGCCGTTTTGTGGTTCACGGGCCTGTCGGGCGCGGGCAAGTCCACCGTGGCCAATCTGGTTGAGAAGCGGCTGCATGCGATGGGCCGCCACACCGCCATGCTGGACGGTGACAACCTGCGCCATGGCCTGAACCGAGATCTGGGTTTCCGCGCCGAAGACCGCGTGGAAAACGTGCGCCGGGTGGCTGAAGTGGCGCGCTTGATGGCCGACGCGGGCCTCGTGGTTCTGGTGGCGCTGATCTCACCATTTCGCACTGAACGAACCTTTGCGCGCAGCCTGCTTCCGGCGGGCGAGTTCATCGAAGTCTTTGTCGATGCACCGCTGTCGGTGGCGGAAGCGCGGGATCCCAAGGGCTTGTACGCGCGCGCGCGTCGCGGCGAGCTGTCCAACTTCACGGGCATCGACTCACCCTACGAAGTGCCGCTGAGCCCGGATCTGCGCATCGACAGCCAGGCGCTGTCGGCGCAGGCCGCTTGCGACCACGTGATCGAACTCTTGCTCAGCCGGGACTAGATCACCGCGAATCGCCCAAGACTGCCCGCAGCGGCCCAAGGTGCCGCTCGTATTGCCGCCAGCGGCCCGAGGCATGCCGGTACAGGGGTTGCCGCACCTGCCAGACACTGGCCGTGCGCACGGCGTTGTTGACACGGTCAAATGACAAGCAGGTCTCTTCCCATTCCAACCCGCAAAATTCCAGCAGCCTTTCTACGGCAGGGCGCGGTTGCTGCACGAGGGTGTCGTAGTCAAAGTCCAGGATGTCCGCGCCGTACAAGGACTTCCAGTGCGCCATCAAGCGCCGGTACTCGCCGTAGTAGTGGCCGATGTCCGCCAGGTCCAGCGCATAGCCCATGCTCTGGTCCAGGTGCAGGAAGAAGACCGACAGCGCGTTGTCCAGTGGGTTGCGAGTGGTGTGGACGATGCGCGCATTGGGGAACAGCGTCTTGATGAGGCCGATGTGCAGAAAGTTGTCGGGCCGCTTGTCGGTGATGTGCGCGGCACCCTGCGCCAGCAGCGACAGGGTGCGCCGGTACTGGTCGGCAATGGTGGCCAGTTCTTGCGGCGGCAGCTGCAGCACGCTGCCGGGGTAGGGCTTCAGTCGCGTTTGAACCAGCTGCGGGATGAAGTTGATCTCACCGCCTGCGCGTACCCGCGAATGGCCGGCCAGGACTTGTTCTGCCAGCGTCGACCCCGAGCGAAACATGCCGCAGATGAAAAGGGGGGCCGGGTCGGTCGCGGCCACGGTCACCGCGCTGCGTGCCGAAAAAACGTGGATCAGGTCGTCGATGCGGCGCGCATGGGCGGCCCTGTCGTAAGGAAGCTGTCGCTTTATGGCCATGCTGGCCCGGCTGTCTGCATTGGCCGCGCAATAGGCCGCAAAGGCCTCGTCATAAGCGCCGCAGTCGTCCAGCAGCTTGCCCAGCGCAAAGCCAAGGCTTGCGCGGTTTGCAACGGGTGTGGCGGGGTCAAGGAGTGCTGTTCGCAGGCGCGTGATCACGGCGTCGCCAGGCGCCGCAGCACCGCGCAGAGAGGCATAGCGCGCCAGCGCTTCATGGCAGTCCGGGTCCAGCGCCAACAACCTTTCATACAGCGCCAGCGCACTGTCCCGCCGAGCCTGGTCTTCATGCAGGTTAGCCAGGTTCAGCAGCGCCGGCATGTACTGCGGGTTGTGCTGCAGCGCGGCCGTTAATTCGCGTTCTGCATCCGCACTGCGGCGCAGGCCGTCGGCGTAAATGACGCCGCGATTGAGGTGCACCTCTTCAGGCTGGGCGACACCGCGGTCCAGCGCCTGCTGGTACGACGCCAGCGCGGATTCCAGGTGCCCAGCACGGCGCTGCAGCAGCGCCAAGTTGTACCAACTGTCAGGCAGGGCGGGCCACTGCCGCAACAAGCGTTCATATGCCGCGATGGCTTCCGGCAAGCGGCCGCTGCGGTCGTGCAGCGCGGCCTGTTGCAGGAGGGCGCTCAAATCGTCTCTGGCGGTCATCGCCGATGGATGTTTTCCGCGCCGCCCCACATGGGCCGGGTGGCTACTTCGGCGCCAGCCGAATCGCGCCATCGAGGCGGATGACTTCACCATTGAGCATGTCGTTCTCGATGATGTGCTTCACAAGCTTGGCGTAGTCGTCGGGCGTGCCCAGGCGGCTGGGGAAAGGAACCCCGGCGGCCAGCGCGTCCTGCACTTCTTTGGGC
>JAYSYB010000518.1:0-3389 GCA_043716775.1 Rubrivivax sp. | reverse complement strand
GCTGTAGTCGGTGTGGAAGAGCGCGATGTTCAACCGCATGCGGCCGTCCAGCAAGGTGGTCTTCAGCCCCGCTTCAATGGAGCGCGATTTCTCGGGCGCCAGTGCGTTGTCCTGCGTCGCCGTCATGTTGAAGAAGACGTTGTAGGCCGGCCCTTTGTAGCCGCGCGAATAGGTGATGTAGCCCATCACGTCCTTGCTGATGTCGAACTGCGGCCCGATGCGGCCTGACACGGCGTTGTCGCTGGTGGCACCGGTGACGGTGGCGCGCGCGGGTTGGATGCCCGGCCCCGATACGGTTGGATTCGGCAGCGTGACCACGTTCGTGGCAAAGCTGCGGGCGTGGTTGTAGGACAGGTCTTCGCTGGTGTAGCGCAGGCCGGCAAGGGCCCGGAAGTCAGGCAGAAAGTTGAAAGTGCCTTCGCCGAACAGCGACTTGCTGGTGCTCTTCACGGCGTAGTTGGCTACGCCGTTGAAGGTGCGCAAGCTGCCGTCGCAAGGGGTCAGGCCATTGGCCCCTGCCGGCAGGGTGCTGGTGGTGCAGTTGCTGACATCACGCTGATAACGCTCTTCGTTCTTGCCGCGCAGGTAGAAGGCGCCGGCCACCCATTCGACAAAGCCTTTCTGTGTGCTGGCCACGCGCAGTTCCTGCGTGAACTGCTCAAACGCCAGGGTGCCGGCGTCTGCCGTGCGGTTGAAGCCGATGTACAGCCGGCCCAGGCGGTCCTGGTCTTGAAACTGTTGGTTGTCCCACTGCCGCTGCGCGGTGATGCTGGTGACCTGCAGGCTGCCCACGGTCCAGTCCACCTGCGCCGACAGGCCCTGGTTGGTGTCGGACACGCGGGTCTTCATGTCGCTGTTGATCTGGCGGTTGCTGGGCGACGCCACAACCGGCGCCACCGCCAAGGCGAAGTTCGGGTTGGCCGTGACCGCACCGCTGGGGAAGGTCGTGACACTGGTGCTGTAGGCCACGCCGGTGGGCGGCGTGTCGTCGGCCTGCGTGCGGTCGGCGATGAGCACGATCTTCAGGTTCTTGCCAGGCGTGATGTCCAACCGCCCGCGCACGCCCCGGCGGTCGTAGCCGTTGACTTTGCTGCCGTCAAAGACGTTCGTGACGTTGCCGTCGTACTTGCCAGCCATCACCGACAGGCCACCGCGCAGCAGGTCTTTCGCCAGTTCACCCGACACGCCCAAGCGGATGCGCTTTTCGCCGCCCTGGAACAGGCCCAGGTCGGCATAACCGCCGAAGTTCTTGCCCGGCGCACGGCTGACGATGTTGATGACACCGGCCGACGCATTCTTGCCAAACAGCGTGCCTTGCGGCCCGCGCAGCACTTCGATGCGGTCGATTTCCACCAGATCGAGCGTGGCCTGCCCCGGGCGGGCGGTGACGACGCCGTCGAGCACGGTGGACACCGTGGGTTCCACGCCAGCGCTGGTGCTGATGGTGCCCACGCCGCGGATGAAGAGGGCCGCGTCCTTGTTGCTGGCGTTGGTGCGGAAGTTGACCGTGGGCACTTGCGCGCTGATGGCTTCCAGATTGTTGAGGTTGCTCTCTTCCAGTGCGGTGCCGCTGATCACTGAAATGGCAATCGGGGTGGCCTGCAGCGGCTGGATGCGTTTGGTGGCGGTGATGGTCACCGTCTCAACCTTGCCGTCGTCGGCCTTGGCGGCTTGTTGCGCCGCAGCCGGAAAGGCCACCGGCAGAGCGGCCAGCAGGGCCGCTGCCAAGGGCAGGCGACGCAGGGCGGATGGGAATGGGTGGCGGGTCAACTTCATGTCGTCTCCTGGGCGGGCGGTGCCGTCGATCGCGGCATGGGCAGGTGGGTAAATGACATCTTGTTAGCGCTAACAAAACATGCCACACGGTAGCACCCGCCCCGGCAGGCGCGAACTGCGGCAAACCCGGGGAATGCGGTGGTTGCGCAACGGCCCGCCCAGCGCGCGGGCCTGGCTCGGCCTCAGCGTCGGCCGAAGTGGATGTCAGCGCCCGGGCTGTCAGTGCTGGGCTGTCAGTGCCCGATGTCCCCCAGGCACAAGTACTTCACCTCGACATAGTCGTCGATGCCTTGACGCGCGCCCTCGCGCCCCAGGCCGCTTTGCTTGACGCCACCAAAAGGCACCTCGGCGGTTGAGATCAGGCCGGTGTTGACGCCCACCATGCCGTATTCAAGCGCTTCGCCAACGCGAAAGACGCGCCCGATGTCACGGCTGTAGAAGTAGCTGGCCAGGCCGAACTCAGTGGCGTTGGCCAGCGCGATGACTTCGGCTTCGGTGTCAAACCTGAACACCGGCGCCACCGGGCCGAAGGTTTCTTCCTTGGCGCACAGCATGTCGCTGGTGGCGTCGGCCAGCACCGTCGGTGTGTAGAAACGCTCGCCGATCTTTTGGCCGCCCACGACTACCCGCGCACCCTTCGCCAGCGCGTCGGCGACATGACTTTCAACCTTGGCAATGGCGGCGTCGTCGATCAGCGGGCCTTGCTGGATGCCGGCCTCAAAACCATTCCCGACCTTGATGCCACTGGCTTTGGCAGCCAGCTTGGTGACAAAGCTGTCGTACACGCCGGCCTGCACGTACAAGCGGTTGGCGCAGACGCAGGTCTGGCCGGCGTTGCGGTACTTGCTGACCATGGCACCTTCGACGGCACTGTCGATGTCGGCGTCGTCAAAGACGATGAAAGGCGCGTTGCCGCCCAGCTCCAGGCTGACCTTCTTGATGGTGTTGGCGCACTGCCGCGCCAGGATGCGGCCGACTTCGGTGCTGCCGGTAAAGGACAGGTGGCGCACGACATCACTGCTGCACAGCACCTTGCCGATCTCGATGCTGTTGTCGCTGTCGGCGCACAGCACGTTCAGCACGCCTGCCGGCATGCCGGCGCGCTGCGCCAGCTCAGCCACCGCCAGTGCCGACAGCGGCGTCTGTTCGGCCGGCTTGATGATGACGGGGCACCCCGCGGCCAGCGCCGGTGCGACCTTGCGCGTGATCATCGCAATCGGAAAATTCCACGGCGTAATGGCCGCGCAAACGCCGATGGGCTGCTTGATGACGAGGTAGCGCTTGTTGTTGTCAGTGGTGGGAATGGTCTCGCCATAGATGCGCTTGGACTCTTCTGCAAACCATTCGATGAAGCTGGCGCCGTAGCCCACTTCACCGCGCGCCTCAGTCAGTGGTTTGCCTTGCTCGGAGGTCATGATTCGGGCCAGGTCGTCCGCGTGTTGGTGCAGCAGCGCAAACCACTTCATCAGGATCGCACCGCGTTCCTTGGCGGTCTTGGCGCGCCAGGCCGGCCACGCTTTCTCAGCGGCCGAAATGGCAGCCGCCGCGTCGATGGCGCCCAGGTTGGCCACCTCGGCCAGTGCCAGGCCGGTGGCGGGGTCGGTCACGGTGAA
>JAYSYB010000517.1:0-3390 GCA_043716775.1 Rubrivivax sp. | reverse complement strand
CCTGGGCCACCTGTTGGCCTTGTTGCGCGAGCAGCACGTCATCGTGGAGCTGCCAGGCCCCAGCGGCCCCACTGCCCAGGAACTGAGCCGCTACAACGTGCACATGCGCGACGCCCGCGGCCTGGCGATTGGAACGCGCGAAGATCGACTCGCGATCGTGAGTCGGCTGCTGTCGTGCAAATTCGGTGATCGAGAGATCGCCATCGGCGAGCTCCAGCCCGAGGATGTACGCGGCTTCATCGCCACCGAGCTCACGCGGGTGAACACCGTGTCGCACGCCGCCGCGCTGGCGTCGGCATTGCGGGCCTACTTCCGTTACCGCGCCACTTGCGGCGACGCCTCCCATGCCCTGCTTGGCGTCATCGCTTCGCCTGTGCGCTGGAGCTTGGCATCGCTGCCGCGCGCACTCACGACCGAGGAGGTGCAGCGGCTCATGACGCATTGCGCCCAAGCCCGGCCAACGCCGCTGCGCTTGCTGGCCATGGTGCGCCTGGCACTCGATCTTGGGCTGCGCGTGGGCGAGATCGCCAGGCTGGAGATCGATGACTTCGACTGGCGCGCCGGCTCCGTGACCTTGAAGGGCACGAAGTCTGTACGTCAGGATGTTCTGCCGCTGCCGGCGGCCACCGGCCAAGCGCTGGCCGAGTACCTGAGGCATGAGCGGCCGGCGACCACGCTGCCCACACTGTTTGTGCGCCGGCTGGCACCGCACGACAGGCCCATCGGCGTTTACGCGGTGAGCAGCGCCATTGGTCGCGCGCTGCAAAGCGCCGGGATCGCGCACAGCAGCCACTCCTTGCGCCATACCTTGGCCTGCCGCCTGGTCAACAGCGGCAGTTCGATCAAGGAGGTTGCCGATGTACTTCGCCACCGGTCCCTGGACACCTCGTTGATCTACGCCAAGCTCGACCTGCAACTGCTCGCCGAGGTGGCACTGCCTTGGCCTGGGAGTGCATCATGAGCGCCCCGTCATGCCCGATCGTCGACCTCACCACCCGGGTGGAGGAATACCTGGCTGGACGACTTCGCCTGGGATTCAAGCCGTCCTCATCTGACCAGGCCTTGCGCCACTTCAGCCGCTTCGTAGCCAACGCTGGCCACGACGGGTTACTGACGGTGGACCTGATGGCGCAGTGGGCGCGCCAGGTGCAGCCGCGATACATGGTCAACGGCCAGGCCAACGGTGCCACCGCGGCGCGCCGATTGGCCGCACTGCGTCCGTTCATGCGGTGGCTGCAGCAGTTCGAGCCGTCCATTGAAGTTCCGGACGACTCCAGCTTCGGGTCGATCCCAGGCCGTGTGGCGCCCCACATCTACAGCAATGCTGAGGTCGTTGATCTGCTCGTCGCGGCGCGCCGACTGGGGCCCTCGGATGGTCTTCGCGCCGCCACCTATGCGACGCTGTTCGGGCTGATCGCTTCGGCGGGGCTTCGCGTCGGCGAGGCGCTCGGTCTGGCCGATCTGGACGTGGATCTGGACGGTGGCGTCCTGACGGTACGGCAGACCAAGTTCGGCAAGTCTCGTTTGGTGCCGCTGCATCCAAGCACGATTGGTCCCTTGGCGGCCTACCGGGCGTTGCGCCGTCAGCATGTGCAACCGACGCCGCGCTCGACCTTCTTTGTCGGCTCTCGCGGCGTGCGCCGGGGCACGCCTCTGGGCGATCGCCAAGTGCACCGGGTGTTCATCCAACTGCGCGAGCAATTGGGCTGGCTCGATCGCGGCAGTCATGGCCATCCTCGAGTGCACGACCTGCGCCATAGCTTTGCCGTGAGGCGGCTGATTCTGTGGCACGAGCAAGGAGCAGATCTCGATCAACGGATGCTGGCACTGTCCACCTACATGGGCCACATCAATATCTCCAGCACCTACTGGTACTTGAGTGGCGTGCCGGAGTTGATGGCACTGGCCGGCGCTCGGTTCGAACGTTTCGCAGAAATCGGGGAGTGCGACGATGAATAATCCTGACCAACGCAAGCAGGCCCCGCCGAGCTTTGCGGCCCTCGTGCAGTCGTTCTTCGCTGAGCACCTGACCCAGCAGCGCGCGTTGAGCGCGTGCACCGTGGCGGCCTACCGCGATGCGTTCGTGCTGTTCCTGGACTTCACCCAGGCGCGGCTGCACAAGGCGCCCACGGCGATGCTGCTGGCGGACCTGACACCCTCGCTCATCCTGGCCTTTCTTGATCACTTGGAGAGCGACCGACACAACACGGTGCGCAGCCGCAACGCTCGGCTGGCCGCGCTGCGCTCGTTCCTGAAGTTCGCAGCGCGCCGCGACGTGACGGCGCTGCACACCGTCGAGCAAGCGCTGGGCGTGCCGATGAAGCGCTTCGAGCGCCCGCTGCTGGGGTTTCTGACCCGCGAGGAAATGCTCGCAGTGATCGGCGTACCCGGCGCGGGATGGATCAGCCAGCGCGATCACCTGCTGCTGGCCCTTTTGTACAACACTGGTGCCCGCGTCTCGGAGGTGATCGGCGTGAAGGTGGCCGATGTCGTGCTCGCCCCTGCCGCCTGCGTTCACTTGCATGGCAAGGGGCGCAAGCAACGCTCGGTGCCGCTGTGGCGTTCGACGGTGAAGGTAATCCGGGCCTGGTTACGGCTGAATCCCGACCTGGGCCCCGCGTCCGCCTTGCTGCCCAACCGCGCGGGCCAGGCGATGACGCGATCCAATGTGACGCAGCGCCTGGCATTGGCCGTCGAGGCCGCCGCCCGCACTACACCCAGCCTGGAAGGTCGCGCGATCTCTCCTCACTGTCTGCGCCATTCGACCGCAATGCACCTGCTGCAATCGGGCGTGGACATCAGCGTGATCGCCCTGTGGCTCGGGCACGAGAGCCCAACGACAACGCATCAATACGTCGAGGCCGATCTCGCCATGAAGCAAAAGGCGCTGTCCAGACTGCAGGATCCCAACGTCGTCGCACGCCGCTTCAGGGCGGATGACTCGCTGTTGGAGTTCCTCAAGACCCTGTGACTATGCGCAGTTGAGACGGCGGCCGGCTGCCGTCTCACGAGGGTACTGTCGCAGTTCTGCGGGCGCTACTGGTCATAACTGGGGCCTGTGCATAACGCTGCTTATGGAGAGCTCTCCATAAGTCTCAGAAGCCGACGGTCGGCGCTTACGCTTCAATGGCCGCATTGGGCCAGAAGCCGCCGCTCGTCACCGGCGGCTTCGGAGTGAGCCGGTGTACTTGTTTATGGCCAACGACGAGCGGGCATTTGCATGAAGTGAAACCCCAGCAGTGATTGCGCGGACGGCCGGCGGCGAGAAGTCTGCCCGCGGTGATCGCGCCAGAGGCAGTGGGCAGTTTGAAGGTTCACGCTGTTCGCAGCGAGCGGGCGAGCAGTGCTATGTCGGTAAGCGTGTCGAGCCGGTTCACCATCTCCAGGACA
>JAYSYB010000516.1:0-3399 GCA_043716775.1 Rubrivivax sp. | reverse complement strand
CATGCTGCTGGTCACGTCGATGCCATCGGCCAGCAAGCGGAAGTTGCTGTACGTGGCATTGCCCGTGACCACCACCTTCACGGGCGTGGCCACGGCCGATGAGGCCACGGGTTCGCGGATCGTGATCGCGCACCCAGAAAGCAGCACCGCGCACAACGCTGCCGACGCCGCACCGCGAAGGCCTTCGGCGATTGACTTCATCCGGTCGGATGGTTCGAACATGGTTTGTCCTCGTTGCGCGGTGGCTCTTCCCGCTGGTCGATGATCAATTCAACAGCCCCGCAAACAAGCCCCTAGCTTGTTTGCAGCGAGCGAATGAGTCATCCCGGTTGGTGATGCGCTGCGGTGATGCGCTGCGGTGATGCGGGCGGGGGTGGCATATGGGATGGTGGGCTTGCGGGAAGGCCCGGAGCCGAACAAGCGCGGGCACGGCCTATGCTGATGGCCTGTTCAAAATCGACACCCGGAGACTCCATGCCATTCTTTCGCCCCCTGCTGCTGACCGCTTTCACGCTGGTGCTCGGCGCAACGGCCCAGGCTCAGGTCAAGTGGGACCTGCCTGCCGGCTACCCGGCCACCAACTTCCACAGCGTCACGCTGACCGAACTTGCCGCCGATGTGGACCGCGCCACTGCCGGCAAGCTCAAGATCACCGTGCACGCCGGGGCCTCGCTCTTCAAGGCCAACGAGATCAAGCGCGCCGTGCAAGGCGGCCAGGCGCAGATCGGCGAAGTGCTGCTGGCCAACCTGGCCAATGAGTGGCCCATCTACGCGGCAGACGGCCTGCCCTTCCTGGCCGACAGCTATGACGAAGCGATGAAGCTGTACCGCGCGCAAAAGCCGCTGATGGAGAAGAAGCTGGCCGAGCAGGGCCTCATGTTGCTGTACAGCGTGCCGTGGCCGCCGCAGGGCATCTATGCCAAGAAGCCGGTCAATTCCGCAGCCGACCTGAAGGGCGTGAAGTGGCGCGCCTACAGCCCTTCCACCGCGCGCATCGGTGAACTGGTGGGGGCGCAGCCAGTCACCGTGCAGGCGGCTGAAGTCTCGGCGGCGCTGGCCACTGGCGTCATCGAAAGCTACATGTCCAGCGGCTCCACCGGTGTCGACAGCAAGACCTACGAACACCTGAAGTACTGGTACGACACGCAGGCCTGGCTGCCGAAGAACGCAGTCATCATCAACAAGGCCGCCTTCGACGCGCTGGACGCGCCGACCAAGGCCGCACTGATAAAGGCCGGCGCCGACGCCGAAGTGCGCGGCCTGGCCGCCAGCAAGCGCACCAACACAGAATCGCTGGACAAGCTCAAGGCCGGTGGCATGCAGATCCTGCCGCCGTCGGCCGCGCTGAAGGCCGACATGAAGAAGGTCGGCGACACGATGCTGAAGGAATGGCTTGAAAAGGCTGGCCCCGAAGGCAAGCAGCTGATCGACGCCTTCAGCAAGTAAGACAGCGGCTGTGCGCCAGTTTCTCGACCGCTTGTTTGCGGCGGCTGCGGCCCTGGCCGCGCTGTGCGTGCTGGCGATCTTCGTGCTGATGATCGCGGCGTCGGTGGGCCGGCTGCTGCTGTGGCAGGTGGGTTGGGTCAACGACGTGGTGTCGTGGCTGTGCGCCGCAGCCGCCTTCCTGGCCATGGCGCATGCCTTCAAGCATGGCGACTTCGTGCGCGTGACGCTGCTGCTGGAAAAGTTGGCGCCGCCGCTGCGCCGCAGCTTTGAAGTGATGTCGCTCGCGGTCGCCAGCATCGGCATCGGCTACCTCGCCTGGTGGGCTGCGCGCTACACCTGGGAAAGCTACCGCTTCAACGACATTGCCAACAACATGGTGGCAATCCCGATGTGGATCCCACAGCTGAGTTTTGTCGTCGGCGCGGCGCTGTTCCTGCTGGCCGTGGTGGATGAACTGGTGGTGGTGCTTCGTGGTGGCAAGCCGACCTACGTGCGGCTGGTTGAAGAGCGCCACGCCCGCGGCGACTTTTCTGAAGATCTCTGAATGAACGCCGCCACATGAGCGTCGTTGCGATCGGCGGCCTGCTGCTGTTCATCCTGCTGCTGCTGCTGACCGGCGGTGTCTGGATCGCCATGGCGCTGGCCATCGTGGGCTGGGTCGGGCAGTTTTTCTTCACCACCACGCCACCCGGCAAGAATCTTTTCACGGCCTTCTGGGAAACCACCGCCAGCTGGGAGCTGGCCGCGTTGCCGCTCTTCATCTGGATGGGCGAAATCCTCTTTCGCACCCGGCTGTCGGAACAGATGTTCAGCGGCCTGGCGCCCTGGCTCAACCGGGTGCCCGGGCGGCTGATGCACACGACCATCCTGGGCTGCGGCATCTTTGGCTCGGTCTCGGGTTCGTCGGCTGCCACCTGCGCCACCATTGCCAAGGTTGCGCTGCCCGAACTCAAGCGCCGGGGCTATGACGAGAACCTGGCCATCGGCGCGCTGGCCACCGCCGGGGGCCTGGGCATCCTGATCCCGCCGTCGATCACGATGGTGGTGTACGCGGTCGCAGCCGACGCGTCGGTGATCCGGCTCTTCCTCGCCGGCTTCATCCCGGCGGCAGTGCTGATGGGCCTGTTCTCGCTGTACATCGGCTGGTGGAGCCTGGCGCACCCGAGCCGCGTGCCGCCGCCGGACGCACCCACCACGCTGATGCAGAAGTTGCGGCTGTCGGCCAGCCTCATTCCCTGCGCCTTGCTGATCCTGTTCATCGTCTGGGTGCTGGTCGCCGGCTGGGCGACGGCCACCGAATGTGCGGCCTGGGGCGTGCTGGGTTCGCTGGCGATTGCGGCAGCGGGTGGCGGCCTGAGCTGGCGCAACTTCTGGGACGGGCTCATGGGCGCCACGCGCATGAGCTGCATGATCATGTTCATCCTCGCCGGCGCTGCCTTCCTGTCGAAGACGATGGCCTTCACCGGCGTGCCGCGCGAACTGGCCGAATGGGTGGCGTCCATGAATCTGAGCCCCTACACGCTGATTGCCGTGCTGGTGGTGGTGTACCTGGTGCTGGGCACCGCGCTGGACGGCATCAGCATGATCGTGCTGACCTCGGCCGTGGTGTTGCCGATGATCCAGAAGGCCGGCTTCGACCTCATCTGGTTCGGCATCTTCATCATCCTGCTGGTGGAGATTGCCGAGGTCACGCCCCCGGTGGGCTTTAACCTGTTTGTGCTGCAAAACATGACCGGCAAAGACAGCAACACCATCGCCAAAGCCGCCATCCCTTTCTTTGGCTGCCTGGTGCTGTGCATCGTCTTGATCACCGTGTTCCCGCAGATCGTCACGGTGGTGCCTGATCTGGTGATGGGCCAGGCGCGCTGAAGCCTGGAGCGTCGAGAATAAGCACTTCCCGTTTCCACTAAGATGGCGTCCCTCAGCCTAACGCCACCCCACACCAAGGAAACC
>JAYSYB010000515.1:0-3410 GCA_043716775.1 Rubrivivax sp. | reverse complement strand
TCGCGTATTCCTTCATGCGCTGGCGCGGGTCGGCGGCGTCGAGCGCAGCCGCAATGCCCTGCGCGGCAAGGGCCAGCGGCGCCAGGGTCAGCAGGGTGCGCAACGCGTCGGCACCGCCGCGGTCGAGGTGTGCAGCGCCCAGGTCATGCAGCACCAGCCAGCACAGCCGCGCCTGCTCGCGCGCGCCAGCGTTGTCCTCGCCGGTCGCGGCCAGGGACTGCACATGCGCACGCACATGCTGCTCGATCAGTGCGCGCAGGGCCGGCTCGAGCGGCAGCGGTGGGCCGCCGAAGTGCTGCATGTGGCGCGCCTGCAGCTCCAGCAGCTCGAGTGTGGTCTGCTGCGGATCGCGCTCTTCGAGCGTGTTGGGGTCGGTGCGGCTGGTCGGATCGGTCAACCCGTAGCTGGCCAGCGCCGCCTGCCACAGCGTGGCTGCAGCGTAGGCCTCGGGTGCGGCCTGCGCCCATCCCTGCAAGGCGACCATGTCACCGTCCAGACCGAGGTGGCGCTGCGCGATCGCCTGGCAGGCAGCGCGTTCGGTGCGCGCCCACAGCTCGCGCGCGCGCGGCCGCTGCTGGAGCTGCGGGCCTTCTAGCGCAAGGGCGCGGTCGATGCACGCAAGGTAGCCCGGCCAGGCGTCTTGCGCCAAACCGAGGGCGCGCAGGTTGGGCTCGACGGCTTCGGCAAAAGCGTTGTCGCCGTCCAGGCTGCGCCGCACGCTGGCGGCCACGGCTGCGGGCAGGTCCACGCCGGTGATCCGGTGCAGCCAGTGCGACACCGTCCAGTCGTGCCCGACACGCGCGCACTCTGCATCAGCGTCGGCACGTGCGCCGGCCAGCAGTGACGCGCGCGCCGTGTCCGACAACCCGGCCTGCGGCCGGCCGTGCCAGGGCGACTCGAGCCGGTCCCAACGCAGGCGCATCGGCTCGATCGTCTCAAGGCCATGGCGCAGGTGGATGCCGCGCAACGCACCGACATTGATCTCTGCCCGCTCAATGCACGCGACGACGCGCCCCAGTTCTTCAGCCGGGTAGGTGGCAGCCAAGGCCGCGTCGATGTCGTTGTCAGCGATGCGCCCGCGCCGCCAGTGCGCGCGGTAGGTGTCGTTGTCCAGGTAACCGCGGCCACCCACCACACGCTCCGCTTCGGCCACGGCCTTGCGGAAGTGCTGCTTCTGCAGCCCAAGCAAGGTGTTGTTGTGAACGAAGGTGATGTTCATGGGCCCCTGCTCGGACAGCATGTGGGCGTAGTGCAGGATGTCGTGGCGTAGCTGGGCGCGCAAGGCGGGCGTGATCGGGCCGGCATCGGCGTCGATAGCGGGAGCGGCAGCAGAAACAGGTGCGTGGTCCATCGTGACTCCAGGGTGTCAGCGGAATAGGGCCGCGAGCGGCTTGGCGGCGTTGGCCATCAGCGCCAGAGCACTGGCCGGGAACAGGCCGAAGGCCACGATCATTGCCAGCAGCGGCACGGCGGCGGCCATCTCGCGCGCCGACAGGTCGGGCAGTGCGCCCCAGCGCGGGTTGCTGGGCCCGGTGAACATGCGGCTGATGGTGCGCAGCGAATAGGCCGCCGTGACCAGCACGCCCAGGCAGGCCACTCCGATCACCATGCCCCAGCGTTCGAAGGCACCGACCAGCGAGTGGAACTCGGCCACGAAGCCGGCCAGTCCCGGCAGCCCCATCGAGGCCAGCAGCGCGGTCGTCATCAGCAGCGAGTAGCGCGGCAGCTGGCGGTACAGGCCACCGAACTCGGTCACGTCGCGGGTGTGGGTGCGCTCGTAGAGGAAGCCCACCAGCATGAACAGCGCCGCTGCGATCAGGCCATGGGCGAACATCTGCATCATCGCGCCGGTGAAGCCGGCGCTGGTGAGTGCCGACAGCCCGACCAGCACGAAGCCCATGTGGCTGATCGACGAAAACGCGACCATCGCCTTCAGGTCGCTCTGGCGCCAGGCCATCAGCGCGCCGTAGACGATGTTGATCAGGCCCAGTACCAACAGAGCGGGCGAAAACCACTCGAAGCCGAGCGGAAACAGCTCAGCCATGCGCAGCAAGCCATAAGCACCCATCTTCAGCAACACCGCCGACAGCACCATGCTCACCGGCACCGGTGCCTCCACGTGCGCCAGCGGCAGCCAGCCATGCAGCGGGAATGCGGGCACCTTGACCGCAAACCCAATGAAGCAGGCCGCGAATGCAGCCGCCTGGAAGGCCGCGCTCCAGCCGGCGCCGGCACGCGCCATCGTCGCCATGTCAAAGCTGTGTTCCGGCGTGGCGATGTAAGCAGCGATCAGCCCCATCAGCATCAACACCGAACCGGCCAAGGTGTAAAGAAAGAAGCTCATTGCCGCCGCAGCGCGTTCCTTGCCGCCCCATAGGCCGATCAGGAAAAACATCGGCAACAACGCGATCTCGTAGAACATGTAGAACAGGAACCAGTCCTGCGCCGTGAAGACGCCGAGCATTGCGGTCTCGAGGACCAGGAACCAGGCGAAGTAGGCCTTGACACGGTCGACGACCGAAAACGACGCCAACAGCGCCAGCAGCGTGATCAGCGTCGTCAACAGCACCATCGGCAGCGAAATACCGTCGACGCCCAGCGCGTAGCTCATGCCCATCTCGGGCACCCATGCGGCACGCTCAGCGAACTGCGCGCCAGTGGCCGCGCGGTCAAATTCGCCGAGCAGGCCCCAGGCCAGTGCAAAGACCAGCAAGGCCGCCGCGACGGCGACGCCGCGAATGGCGTTGAGTGATTGCGCCGGCAGCAGCAGCACGAGGCCTGCGGCCGCCAGCGGCAACCAAACGATGACGCTCAGGATTCCCATGACGTGTTTTCCTTGTTCGACTGAATGCCGGGGCGCGCCACGCGCGTCCCGGGCGTTTCAAGCGCTTGACTTCAGGCGCGTTTCAGCGCGCACAGTTCGTGGCCGGAGGTCGGGCGGTGGCTCTCAAGACCACGCGTCACGACCGACCCGCCACCGCGGGCGACGTACTCGCTCTCGAAGTCATGCAGGCGCTCGCGCACGGTGTGGTCGATGAAGCCGGCGGCCGAGAAGTCGATCACCACCTGCTTGCCCAGCGGCAATTTGTCGAGCTTCTTGCGGATGCTCAAGTAGTTGGTGAAGCCGGCCGCGCTTTGCAGCCGCACGG
Source organism: Rubrivivax sp. (assembly GCA_043716775.1). Classification (GTDB taxonomy): domain Bacteria; phylum Pseudomonadota; class Gammaproteobacteria; order Burkholderiales; family Burkholderiaceae_C; genus Rubrivivax. The sequence goes on along the minus strand of JAYSYB010000515.1, from coordinate 261 downwards.
TGACGCGCTCACCAGCGCTTTCCACCGCAACGTTGGCACTCAAGGCGTTGCGCAAGGGAATGCCACGCGCCAACGTCACCACCGCAGCCAGCACCATGCCACCGATCACACCCCACAGCAGGTCGATGAAGACAACGCCCAAGGTCGTGGCGACCATGAACAGCAACTCTTCCTTGCCGATGTGCGCGACGTGCTGGAACGACTTCGGGTGCGCAAGCCGAAAACCGATCACCACCAACATGCCGGCCAGCGCCGCCAGCG
>JAYSYB010000514.1:0-3412 GCA_043716775.1 Rubrivivax sp. | reverse complement strand
CGCGGCTGGGCGCCACCAGCACGTGGCAGTGCTGGTAAAGGGCTTTCAGATCGGCATCGCTGAGGTCGGCTTCGATCACGTGCACATCCGGGTACTGCGGGTTCGCGGCGCGGCAGGCGGCGATGCGCTCGTGGATGTCGTTGTGCGGGTTGGGGAAGGTCTTGATGACGAGCGAAACATCGTCGGCCAAGGAGCAGACATCGCCGTAGGCCTGCAGCATCACGTCCGCCCCCTTGCGCGGGAAGCAGGAAGAGACGTGCAGGAACCGGAAGCCCTTGCCGGGAAAACGCAAACCCGGGGTGGCGTCGATGCGTTCCCAGTGGTCCACGCCGTTGCCGATGACGGCCATCGGCACGCGCACGCCGTTGTCCTGCAGGACCTTCATCACGTGGTTGGACGTGCAGGTGATGCCCTGCAGATGGCGGTTGAAGTGTTCCACCCACTCGGCGGGGAAACCGCTCTCCTCCCACGCGTAGTGGTGCAGCAGATTCAGGCTGCCGGCCATGTCGGCCACGCGGGGTGGATAGAGGTTGCGGCTGACCACATCGACATTCGCGTGGCCTTGAGCGGCGGCGCGGCGGTGCATGCCCGCAAGGTCCGGATGCCGGGCTAAAAATGCGGGGCTGGCATCGAAGTCGCCGGGGCCCTCGGTGGAGTGCAGCACCACATGGTGTCCCAATGCGGCCAGCGCGCGTGCTGCTTCGCGGTTGACCAGCGCCAGGCTGTAAGTGCTGTCGAAAGGGCCTTCCACGCGCCAATTCAAGACGCCGCCATGGCTGGCCTGCGCCCGGGCCCGGACAACTTCGGTTTCATTGCGGGCCAGGCAGTCGGCCACGGCCAGCATGTCTTGAGGCGACGGCACCGCCAGCTTGGTGTCCGCCACCAGCGCGGCCATGAGCTGTTGCATGCGTGCGGCCGCGTCTGCGCGCGTTGCCAGCGGCGTGGCGCGGCGTCGCAGCAAAGCTTGCTCGAAGGCCTTCAAGGCGCGTCGCGCGCAATCGTCCCAGCTGAAGGTGCGGGCGTGCCCAAGTGCATGCGCCTTGAGCGATGCGTAGAAGGTAGCGTCGGTCAACACGCGGCTGATCAGTGCCGTGATGGCCGGCACCGAAGTCGGGTCGAAGGTGGCGTCGCGGCGGCCAATGACTTCGGGCACGCTCGTGGTGTTGGAGCCGATGGTCGGCACGCCAAAGTGCATTGCCTCCAGAGCCGGCAGGCCGAAGCCTTCGTGCAAGGACGGGAAGACGAACAGGTGGCAGCCTGCGTAGAGCGCCACCAGGTCGTCGTCGGTGACGTGACCCGTGAGCACCAGGTTATCCGCCTGGAGGCCCTCTGAGTGCGCCACGGCTTCCAGTTCGGCACGGGCTTCGGTGGAAAACTTGCCGACCAACACCAGCTGGTACGTCTGCCGCAGACCGCCCGGCAGCGCGGCATAGGCCTTGATCAACCCTTGAAAATTCTTGCGCGCCTCGACGTTGCCCGAGTGCATCAGGTACGGACGGTCGATGCCAAACTTGCGCTGGCAAGCCACCAGCACGGTGGGCGCGACGGTGCGGCCTTCAAACAGCTCGTCAGCGGCGGTGGAGATGTTGCTCACGCGGCTGGCATCGATGCCCAGCGCACTGATTGCTTCCTGGGCGGCCGATGCCGAGATCGCCAGCAGCAGGTCGGCCCGCCGTACAGAGTCCATCTTGTTGAAGTACCACTGCTTCAGCGGCGCCCAGCCGATGTGGCGTTCAGGGGCCAGCAGCGGGATCAGGTCGTAGAGCATGGTGCCGACGACCGTGGAGCTAGGCAGCCAGCCCACCGAAGTCACGGTGTTGTCCATCGCACCGTCGACCATGCTGCTGATCAGCAGCGCGTCGGGTGCAAAGTCCGCAATCATCTGTTCGCGCAGCAGTTCGGCGGTGCGCTGGCGCCAGGCGTTTTCGGTGCGCAGTTCGTCCACCGGGCCCGGTGCGTTGAAGACGAGGATGCGGGCGGGGTCGATCAGCAAACGCAGTTCGCGCTGCAGCGGCCCCACGGTGTCGGCGAACAAGCCGCTGAGCAGCACATACACCTGGTGTTCGCCGGCATTGCGCGCCAGCGCCTTGACCAGAGACAGTGAATAACGGCCGATGCCGCGGTGGCGGCTGCCGTTCTGGCAGCCCTGCAGGTCAACGAGCAGTCGCATGCGTTTCAAGCAATTTCAAGCGCTGCGGCTGTCGTCACGGCGCGTCGCCATCCGCACCAGTTCGCGGTAGATCTGCTCGACACGGGGTGGTGCCTGGCGTGGCATTTGCCCCTGGGTGTTGGCGCTGGGCGCCACCGGGCCTGCGGGCTGCGTGGCGCGCGACGATGCGGTCTGGAGCTGCGCCAACTGGTGCGCCAGCGCCGCCACGCTGTCGCGTTGCTCTGCCAGGGTCTGCTCCATCCGGTACAGGCGGTTGTCGATGACGCGCAGGGCACGCTCCAGGGGTTCTGTCGAGGGGCCGCGAAAAGGCTGCAGCAGCCGCCGCAAAACGCGCTGAATGACCGGGACCGGGCGGATGCGGTGGACATTCACCAGAGCGTCCAGCCCGGGGACCGTAGCGTGGCGTTGACGACCTTCCACCGACAGCGCGAGCTGCGCGACCAGATCGGCCTTGTTGGCACCACTGCGCACGCTGGATAGGTAATTGTCCAGGCCGCCCGAGTCAGCCTCGCGCCCCAGAACCAAGCGATAGGCCTGGCGCACGAAGTCTTCGTCCCCCAGCGCCAAGAGCGTTTGCACGGTTGTCGCGGAGGCCAAACGAGCGGCTTCAATCATGGGCAAAGGTCGCGCAATCTCAGCGCGAAAGCTGGATCGTGTTCAGCACCGGATACGCAATCGAGAACACCAGATTCAGGAACTTCTGCAATTCCGCCGCCGGGGCATTGCTGACGTACAACACGTCCCGGTTTCGGATCGGGAAGCTCTGCATGGTGAAGAAGCTGTTGGGGTCGCGCAAATCAATGCGATACACCACCGGCACCAGGCCGTCGGGCGTGGTGACCACGGGCTGCCGCGGCCAAGGCAGGGCCTTCTCGGCTTCAAAGCGGAAGATGAAGACGCCTTGCGGGTTGGCTCGCGCATCCAGCAGGCCGCCAGCACGGGCCAGCGCTTGGGCCAACGAGATGCCGTTGCCCTCGAAGTTGATTTCTTCGTTCTTGCCGGTGGCACCCAGGCTCGTAAAGCTCAATGGCTGGAAGAGCGCGGTGACGACGTCGCCCGGGCGCAGCGGCACGTTTTGCTGCGGGTCGCGGATCACCACGTCCAGCGGCAGCATGTGGAAGCTGGTGCCGCGCGTGACCTGCAGCGTCATCTTGCTCACCGGCTGGCGCACGCCACCAGCCGCGGCCAGGGCGTCCAGCAGCCGTTCGCCGCTGGCGGTCAGCGGCATGCGGATGCTGTTGG
>JAYSYB010000513.1:0-3421 GCA_043716775.1 Rubrivivax sp. | reverse complement strand
ACACCGTCGAGAGCACGATCAACCTGACCAGCTTCGACGAAGACCCGCGGCCGCCGTTCCGCTACGTCACCGCCGGCGTGGCACCCACGCACGCGGCGATGATCCACAAGCCGCTGTACCACGGCTGCATCGATGCCCACGGCGCGGTGCCGTCGCCCGACGGCCGGCTGCTGGCCACCAGCGGGCGCGGCTCGAGCAACATTTACCTCATCGACGCCGAGCAGCGCGCGTCATTGGCAACACGCCAAATCCGGCCGCCGGCCCCACCACCAACCCCGAACGCCTGAGCAGCGGCCTGCTGTTGGGCCGCGAACCGCACGAGCCCACCTTCACGCGCAACGGCAAGGAGCTGTGGGTCACGCTGCGCGGCGAAGACCGCATCGCCATCCTCGACGTGGACCGCGCCCTGCGCCAGTTGAAGGGTGCCGACAGCCCAGGTTCGACGGCGATCCGTCAGTTCCTGCCGACGCTGAACGGCCCGGCCCAGGTGTGGTTCAACCGCGAAGGCACGCTCGCTTTCGTGGCCAGCCAGAAGGTGTCGCAGGTTGACGTTTTCCGCGTCAACGCCGGCGCCGACGGCCACAGCCAGCCGCAGCGCCTGACGACGCTGGACATCAGTGTGCAGGACAAGCCCGGCTTCACGCCCTTCATGAAGACCACGCCCGATGGCGCTGAGGTGTGGTTCTCGCACAAGCTGGCCGATGCGCTGTCTTGCCGCTCGACGCGGGGCGGTTTCGACCTCATCGACAGCGTGCCGCTGGGCACGGGCGCGCGGCCGAACCACGTCGAGTTCGTCAGCAACGCGCGCGGCAGCGTGGTCTACGGCAGCCTGGCGCGCATCGACGACGGCGGCCCCGGCGGCGTCGCCTCCAACTCCATCGCCATCATCGACCGCAGCGCCGCGGGCGGCCAGCGCAAGGTGGTGGGCACGTTCTTCAGCCACGGCCGCGAATCGCACGGGCTGTGGACCAACCCCGACAACACGTTGCTCTACGTGGCCCATGAACAGGACGAACTGCCCGGCACGCCCAACGCCGTCCAGACGGTGTGCAGCGCCTTCGACGTCAGCGACCCGCTGAAGCCGGCCTTCACCGCGCAGATTCCGCTGGGTAACCTGACGCTGCCTTCGGGCGTGCTGCGCAACAAGAAGAGCATCAACCTGGTCTATGTGCGCGTGGGTGCGAAGGGGCAAACCGCATGAAAGGCATGAAGGGCAGCCACGCGCAGCTTGGCGTCAATGCCTTCCAGCGCGAGATGGACGAATCCATGGAGCGCATGATGCAAGACATGCACCGCCCGGGCTACGTGGGCCAGGCCGACATCGACTTCCTGGCGATGATGATTCCGCACCACGCCGCCGCCGTCGACATGGCGCGCCTGGTGCTGCAGCACGGCCGTGATCCGGCCACGCGGCAGCTAGCCGAAGAGATTATCGCCGGGCAAACCATCGAGATCGAGAGCATGACGCGGCGGCTGGCAGCCTTGCGGCAGCGCTCTAGCGCGGGTACGGCGGCTGAGCTTCCTTCGCTCGGCGGCACGCGCGGGCCCTGAGCGCAGACTCAGGGTAAGCACTGATCGCTGCGATGGAATGAACCGCGGCGACTGCCGGTCTTGATCACCATGCTGTTCCAGTCGGCCGAGTTCCGCTACAACCAATGGGTGCGTGAGCACTACCGCTTCCTGCTGCGCAGCGCCTGGGCCCTGACCGGCTCGCGTGCCACTGTCAAAGACGTGGTGCAGGACTGCTTTGCCAATGCGTGGAAGTACCGCGAGCAGTTGCACGATGGGGCGCTGGCGCGGGCCTAGCCGTTCCAGATTATGCGCCGCGCCGCTTTCCACCAGGCCGTGCCGGGCATGCAGTCGCTGGACGACGAAGAGCAGCCCGAGCAGGCCGCTCCAGATGCTAGCCTGGACGACAAGCTCGATGTCGTCAAGGCGTTCGCGCGGCTGGCGCCTATCCACCGCGAAGTGCTGGTGCTGTTCTATTTCGACGACATGCCGACGACGCCCCGGCGCACCTGTTCCGCAAGGCGCAGCCACTTCTGGCGCGGCGCAGCTTCCAGCGCGCTGTCCTGGGCCTGCTGCTGGCCGGCAGCGGCATCGGCGCCGTGTTCGTGTTGGCCATGCGCCCGCCCGAACTCGTGCGCGGCGCCATCGAGCACGAATACTTCGAGCGCACATTGCGCGGCACCTTCATGGACAGCGGGCCCTTGCTGCAGCACCTGGGGCTGGGTGGCAAGCAAGTCGTGCCGGGCTATCCGCAGCTGATGCGGCCTTGCGACATTGACGGCCACCTGGTCTACCACCTCACCACCTTTTTCGAGAAGGGCAGCATGGTCACCGTGTTCGCCTTCGACAAGGCCGTGGCGCTGCAAGAAGGCGGCGGCTGGTGGGGCAATGTCCACTGGAAAGTCATCACCTCGCGCGACGGCAAGCCGCTGGTGCTGGTGGCGCAGAACAAGCAGGCCCTGGCCGTGGCGCAGAACCAATTCGGCAAGCTGACCGACACACCCCCATCGACCCCTAAGGAGACCCGACGAATAAGACCTTAACTTCCTGCCGCGACGCCAGATGCTGGCCGGCAGCGCCAGCGCGCTGGCCGCGGCTGGACTGGCGACTTTTACGCGCGGTGCCTCCGCCGCTGGCGAAACTCCGGTGGCCAGCGCCACGCCTAAGCCGCTGCCCGCCTACGTGGCTTGGAAAGACCCAGCCAGCGTCATCGTGCACAGCAGCACCACCATCGAAACCAAGCGCGCGGCCTTCGGCAGCGGCGTCATCACGCCAGCAAAACAGCTCTACATCCGCAACAACCTGCCGGCGCCCGATGCGTCCATCGTCGCCGACCGCGACGCCTCGCAGGTGGCCATCGAAGGCGTGAAGGCCTCGCGCACGCTGACCTTGCGCGAGCTGAAGACGATGGGCGTGGAAACCACCGCGATGGTGCTGCAGTGCTCAGGCAACGGCCGCGGCTACTTTCCCAGCAAGCCCAGCGGCATGCCCTGGCAGGTGGGCGCGGCGGGTTGTGTGATGTGGACCGGCGTGTCGGTGCGCGTGGTGGCCGAAGCGCAGGGCGGCGTCGTACCGGGCACCGGCTTCCTGACCGGCACCGGCGGCGAAAAGCTGCCCGAGGGGCTGGATCCATTGGCGCTTCTCGACGAGGTCGCGGTACACATAGCCGACCAACGCGACCGGTCCGCCTAAGCCCCAGGTGCCGAGGCCGAGCATGTAACGCACGATCTGCCAGAGGCCGTGGGGGGGTGTTGGCGCGGCGGGGTCCGGGGTGGCTGCATCGCTCATTTGGGGTCTCCTGTATCTATGCCGCGGCGTGCATCACGCCGGAAGTGGGCGTAGAAGGAATCGAGAACGGCGCTCATTTCCGCAAGCAGCGCGTCGTCGTCGGGAAGGCGCTCGCGCGCGCCGG
>JAYSYB010000512.1:0-3426 GCA_043716775.1 Rubrivivax sp. | reverse complement strand
ACGGCCGCCGTGAAGAAGGAAGAAGCCAAGAAGTAACTCTTCGGGCTGCACGGAACAAGGGCAGGTGCTTCGGCACCTGCCCTTTTTTTGTTTCTTGGGGAGATCAGGGCAGCACGATCACCGCTGATGTGTCCATCACTTTGGGCTGGCCTGCCGCGCCGCCGCCCATGGCGAAAGGTTGTGCTTCAGTGCCCAGCGCGCGGTAGCCGCCGTCGTAGTCCCAAGTCGTGACATAGACCCTGGCGCCGCTGAGTGTGGTGCCCTTGCCGAGCGCGGCCGCCGGCACGGTGAGGCTGACCGTTTGGCTGGCGGCATCGACGCGGATGATTGCGCCCGGCGTCACCGGCCGTCCTTCGGCGCTGGCCGAAGAACCGTCGGCTTCGAAGAGCGCGTTTGACCAGCCACCAGCCCGCAGGCGCAAGTGCCAGCGCATGCCATCGGGCAGGCTCGCGTCCTGCAGCGGCATCACCCGCGCGCCGCCCTCACGCCCAGGCAATTCGATGAAGACGGTGAAGGCGACATGGTCGAAGCCGTTGGCCGGATTCCAGCTGTTGCTGACGCGGTGCATCTGCAGGTCCAGCCGCAGCGCCCCGCCGGCGCTGAACACTTTGACGCCGCGCAGGTCCATCTGGCGATTGGCGCCATAGCTTGGGTGGGTGGGGTAGGTATAAGCACGGCTAAGGCCACTGGGGCCGGTGTCGTCGCCGGCGGGGTCGATGACGTCGGCCAGCAAGCGCCAGGGCCGGTTGATCTGGAACGTGCGCGTGGTTGAAGCCGCCTGCCCTTCGGCCCAGGCAGTGAGCGTGTGGCGCAGCTCGGGGTCGGCCATGCCCGATGTGTCCACACGCGCATGCCAGCGGCCGTCTGCGCCCGGCGACACCGTCGTGGCCGTGGCCAGGTCGCCGTCTACCACCAGCAGCATGTTCTGCATGCCTTGGGCGCTGTGGGTGAGGTTGCCGGTGACGCTGCCAGTGACGCTGAAATCGCCCTCCACGCGCTCGCTGGGCAACGGGTCCAGGCTGATCCGGGCAACGCTTGCCGCAACGGGCGCACGCTTGGGCGTCGCCCGCCACACCCTGCCGCTGCGCGGCGGCAGCCGCAGCATGAGGCGCCCGTTGGCGCCCACCACCAGACGGCCCGGTTTGGCGTCCAGCCCGTGCAGCCCTTCCAGCACGGTGCCGGGCGGCCACTGGGTGGCCAGGTCGGCGAGGTGGTCGCTTTCAGCGGTGTTGAAGATGACCAGCGTGGTGTCCTTGACGCTTGCCTTTGCCCCCGCCATGGACCAGGCCAGCACCCCAGGTTGCGCCGCATTGGCTTGCAGCACCGTCGGCCGGCCGCGGCTGAAGACGCGGTGGGCCTTGCGCAGCTCAGCCATCCGGGCAATGTCACGGTACAGCGGCGCCTGCATGTCGTAATGGTCGCGCCCGCCGGCGGCAAAGCCGGCAGCGAACATGGCCGCGCGCTGTTCGGTAAAGCCTTGTTCGGTGCCGTAGTAGATGACGGGGATGCCGGGCAACGTCATCATCGCCAGCAGCGCCTGGCGCAGGCCTGCCACGCTGCCACCGGCCAGGAAACGGTCCACATCATGGTTGTCCACGAAGCTGGGCATGAGATGCGGCCGGGCGTGAATCTGCATCATCCGCGTGATGCGGTGCGCCAACTCCGTGGTGGGCCGGCCGCGGGCAAAAGCATCGCCCAGCGCGCCGTAGAGCGGAAAGTTCAGCATGCCCGGCAACAGGGGCTGGCCGTTGGCACGGCGCATGTAAGCGTCGATCTTGCGGGCTTGGCGGTCGTCAAATGGCTTGTCGATGCCGAAGCCTTCGCCAAAGACGTGGAACTGCCGCCGCCCGGTGTGCCGCGCCACGCGGGCGATGCCGGGGGCGCTGGGGTCGCGGGCGTGCAGGAAGTCGGCCAAGAAGTCGGGCGGCACGTAGAAGGCCGTGTCGATGCGGAAAGCATCGATACCGACCTTGCGGATCCAGTGGCCGTAGCTGCGCCGCAGGGCCTGCCGCACGAGCGGGCTATCGGTGTTGAGGTCGTCCAGGCCCGACATCTGGAAGTTCAGCTCCTGGTGCGGGTCGGTGTAGTCGCTGACATCGGGCGTCCAGTGGTAGACGGCCAACGCGCGCTGCGCCGGGTCGCGCGGGTCGTTGCGATTGAACGGGCTCTGGCTGGGGCGCGGGACCGGACGCGTCAAGTCGTGGGCTGTGTAGCCCAGGGCTGGGTCCCCCGCCGACCAGCGGCCGTCGTAGTGAAAATAGTTGCCCGTGTGGTTGAGCACGATGTCCTGCACAAGAAACATGCCCTGCGCGTGCAGCGCATGCGACAGCGCCCGGTAGTCGGCCAAGTTGCCCAGATGGCGGTCCACTTGCATGAAGTTCTCGGCCCAGTAGCCGTGGTAACCAGCGTTATGAGTGGCGTTGTGCGCGGCATCGCCGCCGCTGGGGGCGAGCCACTGGTTGGCCACCGGCGGCGTGATCCAGACGGCGGTGGCACCCAGCCCGCGGATGTAAGCCAGCCGTTGCCGCAGGCCTTGCAGGTCGCCGCCGTTGTAGCGGTCGCGCTCGCCCGCGCCGTACTCGCCAGCGCCTTGGTCGTTGTTGCGGGGGTCACCGTCGGCAAAGCGGTCGGTGAGCACGAAGTAGACGATCTGGTCACGCCAGTCGGGCGAGGGCACGTGCAGCTTCAGACCGGCCGCTGCAGCGGGGCCGGCCAGCATGGCAAAGGCCACCGCAACCGCAGTGGCGAAGGGTGCGCACAGGCCCATGGCGGCGCAGTGTAGGCGGCTGAGTTCGCGTTGCGGTTCTTCGCGTCACGACTCTTGTTTCGTTGTTTTTCAGCCATGTAGTCTGGCTACAAAACGATAGATTCTGAGAAACAGCAGTCTCTGTTCCGCTGCTAATGCGGTAGCTCTACGGCTCGTTCTTCTCACAAATCGGGCCCGGCATCCGATGCCTGCCGTCGTCGATCTAGGGTTTCCGCAGGTACCCGGGGTATCTAGTTTTGGTACAAAGTTCGTTGACGTTCCAGATTCAGCCGTCCGATCGGCGTGGGCTAACGCGCCGGCGCTGACGAAAAAAATTGTGCTTCCCGTGAGCATCAGGAGACTTCCATGAAGAGTTCCGATTCCCTGCGCCGCCCCTCGCGCGCGCTGCTTCAGGCCACCCCGGTGGCCGCCGCCGTGGCTGCGTTGTTGTGCAGCAGTGGGGCCGCATGGGCGCAGCAGGCGGCGCCTGCCACCACCACCGACACGGTCACCATCACCGGCATTCGGCGCGGCATTGAAAGCGCCATCAGCGTGAAGAAAAACGCTGACAGCATCGTCGAGTCGATCTCCGTTGAAGACCTGGGCAAGTTGCCAGACACCAGCATCGCCGAGTCGATCTCGCGCCTGCCCGGCGTGGCCGCGCAGCGCACGGCGGGCCG
>JAYSYB010000511.1:0-3430 GCA_043716775.1 Rubrivivax sp. | reverse complement strand
CGCGGCGGCGTGGCCGACGCGCAGCGGCTGTACGTGCTGCAGCACGGCGCCATTCACCTGGCGCTGGCCTGGGCCTTTGGCATGACGCTGCGCCGCGGAGAAAAACCGTTCATCACTGGCCTGGCCGAAAGCCTGCACGGTCGCCTGGGCCAGCCCTTTACCCCGGCGCTGGCGCAGTACACACGCGGCGTGACCGCGCTGTGGGCCGGGTACTTTGGCGCGATGGTGGCCGTGTCGGCGCTGTTGTACGCATGGGCGCCGTGGCCCTGGTGGTCGCTGTATTGCACGGTGGCCACGCCGCTGTCGGCAGCCGCGCTTTTCATCGCCGAATACCTGTGGCGCTACCACCGCCATCCCGACTTTCCGCGCGTGACGATGCGCGCGGCCTTCGACGCATACCAGCGGTCCGGCCGGCCCGACAAAGGGGCCACGCCGTGAGCACGATCAGCGCCACGCTGCCGCTGCTGAGCCCGCGCGACCTGTCGCAACCGCTGGCCTGGCGCGCCGGCCACCCCATCTCGGCCGCGCTCTTCATCGCCGAAGCGCAAGCGGTCGCGCGCGACCTGCCCGCAGGCCGACCCGTCAACCTGTGTCAGGATCGCTACCTCTTTGCGCTGGGCCTGGCCGCTGCGCTGCTGCGCGGGCAGACGAGCCTGATGCCGCCAAATGCGCTGCCCGACACGCTGCGCCAGGTGCCGGCCGTGGCTGCAGCCGACGGCGCGCCCTACCTGCTGATCGATGGCATGACTGACAGCATGAGTGACGGCATAACTGACATCATGACTGACGGGATGACTGACGGGATGACCGCCAGCCCACCGCCCGACACCGGCGGCCTGCCCGTGCACACCGTGCGCCGCCCAGCCCACGTGGCGCCGGCCACCGCGGTGCCCGTGATCGACATCAACCTGGAAGCCGTCTGCCTGCTCACCAGCGGCAGCACCGGTGCGCCGCAGCCGCATGCCAAACGCTGGGGCCCGCTGGTCGCCAACATCGGCGCCGAGGCCGAAAGGCTGGCCAGCTTTCTGCAGCAGCCCACGCTGGCCGGCATCACGCTGGTGGCCACCGTGCCGGCGCAGCACAGCTACGGTCTTGAGTCCACCGTGTTGCTGGCGCTGCTGGGCGGCGCCGCTTTCGACGCCGGGCGCCCCTTCTACCCGGCTGACATTGCCGACGCACTGCAGCGCGTGCCAGCGCCGCGTGCACTCGTCACCACACCGTTTCACCTGAAGACGCTGTTGCTGTCAAACCTGCCTTTGCCGGCAGTGGCATTGACGCTGTCGGCCACCGCGCCGCTGTCGCCGCAGTTGGCCCTGCAGGCAGAAACGGCGCTGCAGGGCTTGCTGGTGGAAATCTACGGCTGCACCGAAGCCGGCCAGGTTGCCAGCCGCCGCACCACGGCCGGTGAGACCTGGCGCACCCTGGGCGTCCTGCATTTGGCGCGCGAAGAGCACGCTGACGGTGAGCGTTATGTCGTCAGCGGCGGCCACGTCACCGAAGCCACGCCGCTGTCCGACCTGCTGGTGCTGCACGACGCCCACCACTTCAAATTGCTGGGCCGCGCGAATGACCTGATTCATGTGGCCGGCAAGCGCAGTTCACTGGCGCACCTCAACTTCCACCTGAACCGCATCGACGGCGTGGTGGATGGCGCCTTCTGGCTGCCCGACTGGATGCCAGAACAGACCGAAAGCATCGTGCGGCCGGTGGCCTTTGTCGTCGCGCCCCACCTTTCGGCGGCCGAAATCATCAAGGCCCTGCGCGGCCCGCTGGAAAGCGCCTTCGTGCCGCGCCGCGTCGTGCACGTGGCTGCACTGCCGCGCGAAGCCACCGGCAAGCTGAGCGTGGCGAGCTTGCGGAGCTTTGCCCTGCAGACGCTGGCCGGTGCGGACGGTGACCTTCACATCGGCGCGCAGACCGGCATGCAGACCAGCATCCAAGCGGACCTGCAAGCGGACCTGCAGATCGACGTCCCGGTGGACCACCCCGCCTTCGCCGGCCACTTCCCCGGCCACCCGGTGCTGCCGGGCGTGCTGCTGCTGTCCTTCGTCATGCAGGCGCTGGCCGCACGGCCGCTATTGGCAGCACGCGTGGGCGCGACACCGCGCTTGGACAACGCCAAGTTCCTGCACCCTGTCGGCCCCGGTGCACGGTTGCGCGTGGCGCTGCGTGAAAAGGGCACTGGCGTGGCCTTTGATGTCTGGCTGCAGGACAGCGTGGTGGCGCGCGGGCAGATTGCAGCGGGTTCGGCAGCGGAGTCAGTGGCATGACAGCAAGCAGGATCCCTGCACCGACCTGGGCTCGCCGCCGCGAGCGCGGCAGCCTGCTGGCGTTGCGCGTGATGGCCTGGGTGGCGGTCACGCTGGGCCGCCCGGTGGCGCGGCTGCTGCTGCACCCCATCACCGTTTACTTCCTGCTCTTTGGCGTCAGTGCGCGCCGCCATTCGGCACGCTACCTGACACGCGCGCTGGGCCGCCCGGCGACGGGCCGCGACCAGTACCGGCACTTTCACGCCTTCGCCAGCACCGTGCTGGACCGCGTGTACTTCGTGCGCGGCCAGACTGGCGCCCTCGACATGTTCGATCTCACGATGCAGGGCGACGCCGGCTGCGACGACACGCTGGCATCCCGCCGCGGCGGCTTCCTCATCGGCGCGCACCTGGGCAGTTTCGAGAGCCTGCACGCTGCGGGGAAAAGCTTCCCCGGCATGCAGGTGACGATGGTCATGTACCCGGACAACGCCCGCAAGATCCACGGCGTTCTGCAGGCCATGGCACCTGACTTCAAGCTGGCCGTCATCGCCATCGGCAATGCTGGATCCACACTGGCCATCCGCGACGCGCTGGACGCCGGGCACCTGGTGGGGCTGCTGGGCGACCGCCACCTTGGCACGGAGACCGCGCGCGATGGCGCAAGGTCACCCGGCATCGAGATTCCATTCCTGGGTGTGCCCGCGCTCTTCTCCGACGGCCCGCTGCGTCTGGCGCTGCTGCTGCGCCGGCGCGTCATCTTCATGGTCGGCCTTTTCCTGGGCGGCAAGCGCTATGACGTGCGCTTCGAGACACTGGCTGACTTCCGCGACCCGCCCACCGACCCGGCCGCGCGTGAGTTGCTGGTGCGCCAGGCGCTGCACGCCTACGTCGCGCGACTGGAAACCCTGTGCCGAGAAGCGCCCTACAACTGGTTCAACTTCTATGACTACTGGCGTGAAGACCTTGGGGCTTGATTGGCTTAAGCGGCTTGATTGGCACAAGCGGCTTGAGCGGCTTGATTGGCACAAGCGGCTTGAGCGGCTTGATTGGCACAAGCGGCTTGAGCGGCTTGAGCGGCTTGAGCGGCACAAGCGGCCTGAGCGATATGGCCTCCGTCTGCGGTTGCTGCTGGCACTTTCCGTGGGCCTGGGCACCCCCGCCTGGGCGTTGGACCTGGC
>JAYSYB010000052.1:0-2441 GCA_043716775.1 Rubrivivax sp. | reverse complement strand
GGCGATTGGAGTGATGCTGAACCTGGCTTGCATCGCCATGGCCCTGTCTGGCGTCGAGTTGCATCATTTCTTGCTGGCGCTGTTTGTGCTGGGCCTCGGCTGGAATTTCTTGTTCACGGGCAGCACCACGCTGTCGTTGCAAGCCTATGCACCAGAAGAAAAAGACAAGGTGCAGGCGGTGCTGAATTTCTGCATATTTGCCACGATGGCAATGACAGCTCTTGCGTCAGGTGTGTTGGTCACCACCCAGGGCTGGACGATGCTGAACTACGGCTCGCTGCTGCCAGTCGTCGTCGCCGGTGCCGCGCTGTTGTGGCTTGCCGCCACGCGTCGTGCGGCGCACAATGCGAGTGGTGGACAGTAAAACAAAAAAGTTTTGTTGTACACCATGCGCCATTGCAACGGCGGGATCAGCCACTTTTAGAAAGCATCCCATGGGCCTCCTCGACTCGGTACTCGGCACTGTTTTGCACAACGGCCAGACTCCTGCCAACCCATCTGCCGCCGAAGGCGGTGTGGGCAATATCGTGGCGATGCTCGCTAACAACCCGCAAATGATGCGTGTGCTGCTGGGCCTGCTGGGCAACGACGGCGCCCACGGCGGGTTGGGTGGTCTGGTCAGCAAGTTTCAGCGGGCCGGCCTGGGCAGTGTGATCGGTTCGTGGATCGGCCTCGGACACAACCAGCCGGTCTCTGGCGAACAGGTGACCCAGGCGCTGGGCCACGACACCTTGTCCGATCTCGGCGCGAGCCTGGGCCTGGATTCAGGGGCGATGGCCAGCAAGCTGTCTCAAGTGCTGCCGGGTCTGGTGGACCAACTGACGCCGCAAGGGCAGGCCCCAGAAGGCGGCATCGGCAACAGTGAAGATCTGTTCGGCATGCTCGGCGGCCTGATGCAGCCGCGCTGAAGCTCCGCGTCACCGCGTCACCGCGTCACCACCTCACCGCGTCGCGGCTGCCTCAGGGAAAGCGCTGCGCCAGCCAGTGCTCCAGCACGGCAAAAACCAGTTCGGCATCGGGCTCGTTGAAGATCTCGTGGTGCATGGCTTCAAACCCATGCCCGCTGACCAGTGCCGGCGGCGCGAGTTGCGCAAAAGCCCGGCTACCGGCAGGATCGACCAGCCGGTCGGCGCCGGCGTACAGCAACAGCGTCGGCACCGTCCACCGGGCGGCACACGCCACGGTGGCTGGCCCGTGGCTGGCGATCCAGCCCGCAAGCCGAACACGGATACGGTCGTGGCACAAGCGGTCGCCCAGATAAGCCCGCACCACTGCCGGATCGCGCGACAAATACTGCGGGTCCAGGCCGTTGCGCCAACGCAGATCGGGTGCCACGCGCCGCAGCGCATGCAACGCCCACTTGGTCCACCAGCCAATCTTCACGCCGAGCGCCGGTGAGCTCAGCACCAGTGCGTCGATCGGCCGCAGGCCTAGCGCCACGAACCGCGCCGCGATCAAGCCGCCCATGCTGTGGCCGAGCAAGATCAGCGGTGTGCAACGGCGCATGCGCGCGCGCGTGGATTCGAGAATATCGAACAGATCGTCGAGAAGCCGGGTATCCGAGCTGAGGCTGCCGCGCACGCCACCAGATTCGCCGTGGCCATATTGGTCGTAGCCGCGCACGGCGAAGCCCCAGCCGTTGAGGCGCTTCGCCAGGCGCTCGTGGCGCGCGGCGTGCTCACCCAACCCATGCACGATCACCACCACGCCGCGCAATGGCGTTGCGTCCTCCAGGGGCCAGTCCTGCACCGCAAGGTTTTCACCGTCGCTGGCGGTGAAAGTCGCCAGGGTCGACTCGGCCGGCATGGTCCTGCTGATGACTGCTGGCCGCAAGCGCGTCAGGTTGCCGCGGCTGTCATTGGAAAGCTGGTGATCACCTGGGCTACTGCTGCCGTCAGCTTCTTGGCATAAGGCACATGCAGAAATTCGTTCGGGCCGTGCGCATTGCTCTTCGGGCCCAACACGCCGCAGACCATCATCTGCGCTGCCGGGAAGCCTTTCGACAGCATGTTCATCAGCGGGATCGTGCCGCCCTGCCCGATGTAGCCGCAGGGCGCGCCGAAGTAGGACTGCGATGCCGCGTTCAGCGCGCGCTCGAACCACGGCGCCGTGGCGGGCGCGTTCCAGCCGGTCGCGCCGCCGGCCGACTCGAAGGTCACGCGTGCCTGATAAGGCGCGTTGTCTTCCAGCAGCGTCTTCAGCTCGCTCACCGCCTGCGCCGCATCGACCAGCGGCGGCAGCCGCAG
The DNA here is from genome assembly GCA_043716775.1 of Rubrivivax sp. Lineage (GTDB taxonomy): Bacteria > Pseudomonadota > Gammaproteobacteria > Burkholderiales > Burkholderiaceae_C > Rubrivivax. The sequence goes on along the minus strand of JAYSYB010000052.1, from coordinate 195 downwards.
CGACAACTTGAAGGCGGTGTAGGGGCGCAGCACATTGCCGGCATTCTTCATCTCGGGAAAACCTTCGGCGCCGGTCACGCTGAGCGTCGGCGCCCAGGTGCGGTTCAGCAGCGCCTGCACCGGGTCGGTCGTGGTCGGCAGGGCAAAAGCGGTCGAGCCGCCGCAGTCGTAGTGCGCCCACGGAAACCGCTTGTG